>JAGODO010000035.1 GCA_017998165.1 Flavobacteriales bacterium
CCAGAGGATCTTGCCCGTGCAGGAGATGAGGTGGACGCGGTTCTTCTTGTCCTGCACCAGCACCTGCTTCGTACGGCTCAAGTGGTCCGTCAGCAAGAACGGCCCGGCGATGATCGGAGCGCCGACGGAAACGCTCCACTTCCCTTCCGCGTTCGTGGATGAGCTGGTATTGGCTACGGCGACATTCGTACCGGCCATGCACGCGGTGATCTGGTAACGGCCCGGAGCGTCCTGCACGAGTTGTACCAGACAGGAGCCCGTGCTGCGCCACCCGTCACGGTGCGCGTTGAAGGCCTCTTCACCACGCGGCTTCATGTGCGGTCGCATCGCCTCGATGCCCGCCAAGCCATCGCACCACCACGTGTAGCCCGCTTCGGACGCGTACCGCTGCATGATCGCACCGTTGCGTGCATCCTGTTGGAAGGAGCTGCCGTCCGTCCACGCATCGATGGCTTCGCGCAAGGCGCCCACTTGATCGCTGAAGACCACACGGTCGCCCAACAGGCACCACCACGGCCGCTCGAAGCGCTCGAAAGGTGTGCCCCAAACGGCCGCCAACGCCATGGTGTCCGCGGAGTGCGTCATGCGCACGTCGCGGTAAGCGAGCGTATCGCACGTGGTGCATCTCTCGCGCAAGGTCTCCACCGCGCGCGGCGGGTCCTCGGTCGTGATCACCGCCCACGCCCGCTCCGTGCTGTCCACCGGCGAACCCGCCGTGGCCACACCGATAGCGCCGTAGGCCCAGGCACCGTACGCATCGAACAGGTCGGTGCCGCTTTCAGCCATCACGGCGGAACACTTCGCAGCATCACTGGTGTTCACCTGCCACAACGAGGTGAGACGTGCCGGCAGCACGCGGCCCATATTCGGGGCCCCCGCCCCTTGCTCCTCTATGGCGGACAGCAGCCGCGGTGGCTTGGGCGTGAACAGCATGCCGCTCAGCAGGGTGGCTTCCGGCCTTGCGCGCAGGTCGAGGGCCGCCCAGCTATCAAGTTCTTCAACGGTGCGCAGCGCTTCGGGCAGAAGCCATGTGTTCAACAGGCGTTGTGCGCGACCGAGGTGGATGAGCATGTGCGCATCGCCGGCCTTCCCGAGTGTGGTGCGGGCGGTGGTGAGCGACGTATCCTGCGCAGCGCCATGTTCCAATCGGCCGAGCGCATCGGTCAGTTCCTGCGTGGAGGTGCTCAGAAGGAACAGGCCGCCGCTGATGGTACACTCCAGTGCGGGTGAAGCGCTTGTAGCGGGGATCACCTTGCGCCCCGCGCGCACGCCCGGAAGCACGATGTCGAACTTTCCCAATACGCGGTGATCGGCGAAGGACCAGCCGATCGTCACGTTGAAACCATCCGCCGCCGCCGTAAGCACCACGACCATGTCCGAGTTCGCGGTGAGTGTCGTCGCCCCCTCGGTGCCTTCAAGCTTGTCGCGCAGGTCCACCATCAGTGAATCGACCGCCCGGCATGCGGGGTAGGCACTCCAGCCGTTCCAGGCCTGCGAGGTGCTCTTGAAGCGCTCCCAGGTGGCCAGGGGTGCAGGGATCTCGACGATCACCGCGGCGTTCGCCGGAACGATGCGCCACGGGTCCGAGCGCTGCTGGCCCTGACTGTTCCAGCCCCACAGCCACCAGCCGATGGCTCCGATGATGCCCAACAGCAGGACGGAGATGATCGCGCGGCGCATGATCGCCAAAGGTCCTGCCCACCGCCGCCCATTCGTGATGCATAGACGGCGTGTTGCACACGCGGGTGTGTGGATCGGTATGGTTCTCTGACAGGGACCGGCACGGCATCTTTGTCCCGCCCATGAAGCACCTCTTTCTTCCGCTCGTCGCTTTTGTCGCCCTCATGGGGCCAAGCGTGGCCGACGCACAGAGCCGCAAACCTCTTTTCCCCAGCGCAGAACTGCTGGACACCTGCACGGTGGAACTCCCGCTCACCTATGCCAAGAAGGATAAGGAGCGCTACACACAAGCCGCCCGCTTTCTGGAAGGGGAGGAGCTGATCTACGCGGTGCTGGACAAGAAAACCAAGAAGCTGAATTGCACGCGCGTGTTCGTGGTGGTGGAGAAGAGCCAGGACAGCACGGAGGTCGTGTACATCGAAACGGCGGACCAGCATATGGTGGACGGCATGAAGCAGGCCTGGTTCCCGAAGTTCAGGGCGGCTAGCGAGCGGTTCTACTCAGCGGAGTGCTTCGACAAGCGGTTGAGCGAGCACCCGGAACTGAAGGAGCATGTCGTGGAGGCGCAGGCGGTGGCGCCGAAGTAGGGGGTGCGCTGTTCGGCTACACTGCGCTCGTTTCCGCCAACAGCGTGAAGCTCATCCGATGATGCCCTGTCGGCCCATGCGCAGCGATCGCCGCACGATGCTCCACGGTCGGGTAGCCCTTGTTCACCGCCCAGTTGAAATGCGGGTGCTGGGCATGCATGGCGCGCATCAGCTCGTCGCGGTGCGTCTTGGCCAGAACGCTCGCCGCGGCGATGCTGCGGAACTTGCCGTCTCCCTGGATGATGCAACTGTGCGTGATGCCGAAGTAGGGCGCGAACCGGTTGCCGTCGATGAGCAATAGTCCGGGCCGTGTGACCAGCGCGTCGATCGCGCGGTGCATGGCCAGGAAGGACGCGCGCAGGATGTTGATGCGGTCGATCTCCTCCACCGTAGCATGCGCCACGGCCCAGGCCAGCGAGTGCTTTTCGATGAGCGGACGGAGCTTCTCGCGTTGCGCTTCGGTGAGCTGCTTCGAGTCGTTCAAACCCGGCAGTCGCACCTTTTCCGGGAGGATCACCGCCGCCGCCACTACCGGTCCGGCGAGGCAACCGCGACCGGCCTCGTCGCATCCGGCTTCGAGCAGCCCGCGCGTATGGAAAGCGGCCAGTCGCATTGATGCGGTGAAGATCGGTGAGTGGAGCCATTTCTCAACGGTCATCCCGGATCCGCCCCGACGTGTCGCGGCCCACGTTCCGGGATGACAGTTGGAGGATCAGCGCGCAGCAAGGATCCGCTCAATGCTCGTCCAAAGACCTTCCGCCGTGCGATCCCAGGTGTAGCGCTGTGCGCGTTCGATGCCGGCGATGATCAGCCGTGCGCGCAAGGCTTCATCCTGAAGGACGGTCCGCATGGCCCGCGCGATGTCCTCCACGTAGAAGGGTTCACAGTACACGGCCGCTTCGCCCGCGACTTCCGGCAGGCTGGTAGCATTCGCCGCGATCACCGGCACGCCGCATTTCATCGCCTCGGCGACGGGAATGCCGAAGCCTTCGAAGTAGCTCGCGTACACCAGCGCGGTGGAAGCACCCAGCGCCAAGCGCAACTCCGCTTGCCCCAATCGCCCGGCGAAGACCACGCGGCCCTTGTGCTTCATGGACGAGTACGCCTGCTCCATCCGCGGATCCTTGAACATGCGCTCACCGACGATGAGCAGCTTGATCACCGCATCCTCGCCGGCCAACCGGTCGAACGCGACGAACGTGTTCGCCAGGTTCTTCCGGCGGTGCATGGCGCCTACGCACACCAGATAGGGATCACCCGAGGTGAACCGCATCCGCGCTCCGAGTCTTTCCGCCTCGGTGAGCGGGGAGAAGATGTCGCCGACGCCGTTGTGTACCACATCGACGCGATCAGCGGCGATCCCATAACGCGTGACGATGTCCTGCTTGCTGTAGCCGCTCACCGTGGCGATGCGTGCCGCCTTTTTCGCGAAGCGCGGGAACCAGGTGCGGTAGTAACGGCTGTAAGCCGGCGGCAGGTCTTCCGGGTAGTGTTCGAAGTTCAGGTCGTGCATCACCGCGAGTTGCGGGACGTTCGTGCGCGTGCTCAGGAACCCGTCCGGCGAGACGAAGACATCCGCCTTGTGCCTGCGCAGCGCGCGTGGCAGCAGGTACTCGAACCAGATGCGGTAGAGCAGGGGGTGGCGCGTAGGCGGAGGCACCACCACCGGTTCCACATTGTCCGCATAGATGAAGCGCTGATCGTACGCGCGGTCGAACAGGAAGATGAAGTGGTGCTCCGGGTGCGCCTTCACGATGCGCTTGAGCGATTCGTGCGCGAACCAGCCGATGCCCTCCAGTTTGTCCGGAAGCAGGAGGCGGGTGTTGACGGCGATGCGCATCTGTGCATGGCCGGGCGGCCGCCCGCGAAAGTCGGTAGCGCGGAGGCTACACCGATGGAGCGAAGGCGCGCATGATGATATTTGTGGTGATGACAGTGGTATCACAGCGTTCAGCGATCGGGCGCGCGGTGGTTTGTTCGCTGGTCATCGCCGTTTGCTCCCCGGCGATCGCGCGCTATCCGCGCGTGCTGAAAAACCTCGGGCTTCAATCAGGGCCGTTGTGGCGGAGCGGCGCGCCGGGCCCCGTGATGGGCTGGGAGATCGGATTCGACCACTACGTCAGGACCTGCATCGTTCACAAGCGTTACTGGGGAGTTGGATTCGGCCGACAGGAGGGACTTGGCGACCGTTCCGCCATCTGGTCGTTGCGGTTCTCCGTTAGCCCGTACCACCTGAGCATCAGTCGGCGATGGAGATTCAACGCGCTCACCTCCGTCCGGTTGAGCCATTGGACAACTCCCTTTGGAAGTACGGACTGCCTGCGGCCGGAGGTCGGTTTCCAGGTCATGCGTCTCAACGATCTGTGGTCGCCCAAACTGGCGGTGTGCTATGGCCGGGAATGGCGGATCGGTGGCGCGGTCGAGCGGTCTGTCGCACCCGGTTCGTCGGATGTCCTGTCGATGCAGCTCGGTCTATCATTCAATTTCGGGGCCTTGTCGTACCGGAAGTTCATCAAGCGGCGGAAAGCGCACGGCGTGGGTTCCTAGAACCATCCCGCTTGCCACCGCGCAATGTGGGGAAAGTCCGCCATCGCGCGTGCAGGCCGCCCGCTTCCGTGCCCACTTTTCGCCCTTCCTGACCCGATGCGCCGCGTTTTCGTGACCAACCTCGCCCTGGTGCTGGTGCTGAACCTGCTGGTGAAGCCCTTCTACATCCTGGGCATCGATGCGGCGGTGCAGGGGCGAGCAGGCACCGAGGCCTATGGCGGGTACGCGGCATTGCTCAGCCTGAGTTTCCTGCTGAACATCCTGCTGGACCTGGGCATCACCAACTGGAACACGCGCCATGTGGCCCAGAACACCGGGGAGATGCGTGCGCATTTCAACGGGGTGATCACCGTTCGCGCGCTGCTGGTGGTGCTGTACGGCATCGTGCTTTTCGCCGCCGCTTGGCTGCTCGGTTATCGCGAAGGTGAACTGGAACTCCTCGGCGTGCTCATGCTGAACCAGATGCTCGTGGCCACGGTCCTCTATCTCCGCAGCAACATCGCGGGTGCGCAGAAGTTCGCACAGGACAGTCTGCTCTCGGTGCTGGATCGCGTGCTGCTCATCGCCATCTGTGCCTGGCTGCTCTGGGGGCGTGGGAAGCACGCGCCGTTCCCCGTCATCTGGTTCGCCTGGGCCCAGACCGCCGCGTACGCCATCACCGCGCTCGTGGCCTTGGGCGTTGTGGTGAGACACATGGGCTTCCCGAAGCCGAGGTGGGACGCCGTGTTCAACCGCGATGTGCTCCGCCAATGCGCGCCCTACGCCCTGCTGGTGCTGCTGATGACCTTCTACTACCGGACGGACACGGTAATGCTGGAGCGCCTTCTCCCTGACGGAAAACTGCATGCCGGCATCTATGCGCAGGGTTTCCGGTTCTTCGAGGCGTTCAACATGCTGGGCTTCCTGCTCGCCGGATTGCTGCTGCCCATGTTCAGCCGCATGTTGAAACATGGTGAGAACATCGGTCCGCTCACGGGACTCGCCACGCGGCTGGTACTGGCAGGGACCCTGGCGGTGGCCATCATCGGTTCGTTCTACGCGCGATCGGTCATGGACCTTCGTTACCACGAGCATACCGAAGCTTCGGCGCCGGCTTTCGCGGTCCTCATCTGGAGCTTCGTGGCGGTCTGCATCACCTACGTCTTCGGCACTTTGCTCACCGCCAGCGGCGATCTGCGCATCCTGAACCGTATGGCGGCCGGGGGCATGGTGCTCAATATCGCGCTGAACCTCGTCCTCATCCCCCGCTACCAGGCCACCGGGGCCGCTTGGGCGGGGTTGATCACCCAAGCGCTCATGGCCGTGGCCCAGGCCTGGATCGCCGCCCGCCGTTATGCCCTGCGCCCTTCGGTCCGGCATGTGCTCGGAACCGTTGGGTATGGGTTGGCGCTCGGGGTGCTCACGTGGCTGGCAGTTGTACGTGATCTGGGCTTCCCGCTGGCGGCCATCGTGCTGTCCGGAGCGGCGGTGGGGCTGGCTGCGGTCGCGGGATTGCTGCCCCTGGCAGGCTTCAGGTCGCTTCTGGCCCAGCGCTCGGGGCAATAGACCGCCTGGCGGTCCGTTCTGCGGCCGGCAAGCGCCTGCCTTCAATAGGGGTCGGCGGGTATCTTCGCCGTCCTTTTTTACCACCATGGGTATTGAACCGCGCGACGGCTCCGGGAATTCCTTCGATCTGGTGCTCTTCCTCTGGAAGCAGCGCAGGCTGCTGCTCGGCATCACCGCCTTGGGTGCGGTCATGGGCGTTGTCGCCTCGTTCGTGATCCGGGAGCAGTTCAGGAGCGAAGTGATCCTGTACCCGGCCATCAGCAACAGCGCCAGCCGCTCGCTGCTGAATGAACAGAGCGGATCGCGGGACGACATCCTGGCGTTGGGGGACGAGGAGGACGCCCAACAGCTCATCCAGATGCTGCAGAGCGATGAGATCCGCGACCGGACCACCGAGAAGTTCGACCTGATGAACCACTACCGGATCAAGGCGGACGATGAGCACAAGCGGGCCAACTTGCGCGAGGCTTACGAGGAGCAGGTCAAGTTCGAGTTCACCAAGTTCGGCAGCGTGCGCATCTCGGTGCTCGATGAGGACCGCCAACGCGCCGCGGACATGGCCAACTTCATCGCCAGCGAGGTGGACAGCGTGTGGAACGCCATGCAGATGGAGCGCGCCTCCATCGGCGTGCGCCTGGTGCAGAGCAAACTCGATGAAGCCGAGAAGAACGTGGCCTGGCTCAACGACAGCCTCGGCCGGATCCGCGCCGCGGGCGTGCAGGATTACCACACCCAGAGCGAGCGCTTCAACGAATACCTCGGCGCCGCCATCGTCAAGGGGGACGATCGCGCGATCCGCCTCTTCGAGGAGAAATTCAAGGTGCTGGCACGGTATGGAGGCGCCTATCTCACCTTGCAGGGCCAACTCGACAACGAGCTCTGGCGTCTCAACCAATTGCGCACCAAGCTCACCCAGGCGCGTGCCGACATGGAAAGCGAACTCCCGCACAAGTTCGTCGTGAACAAGGCCCTGCCCTCGGACAAGAAAGCGAGCCCGATCCGCTGGTTGGTGACGACCTCGAGCACCGTGGCCGCCTTCCTGATGGCGCTCCTTTTCCTGGTCGTGCGCGAGAACGTGAACAAGATCCGCCAGGCCCATGGATGAGCGCTTCTCCTTCTCGTCCTTCTTCGATACCATCGCGCGCCAGTGGAAGCTGTTCGTGGGGGTGGCCGTTCTGGGCGCCGCCGCCGGCTCCTTTTTCAGCGGCCGCACCTTCATCAAACCCCGGTTCAGGTCCTCGGCCATCGTCTACCCGGTGAACCTGTCGAGCTACTCGATCGAATCCACCAGCGACCAGTTGCTGCAGCTCCTGGAAAGCAACAGCATCCGCGACAGCCTGGTGCGCATCCACAAGCTCGCCGAGCACTACCATATCGATGTTACCGAGCCGCCGGGGCAATTCTACCTGCAGGCCGAGTACCGCGATCACGTTTCCATAGCGAAGACCCGGTACGAGAGCGTGCAGATCGAGATCGAGGACGAGGATCCCCGCGTCTCGCAGGCCATGGTCACGGACCTGCTGGACCAGTGCGACAAACTCGCCCGCCGGCTGCAGCGGGAGAAGAGCGAGGAGGTCCTGCACATCACCCGGCGGGAAATGGACCTCGCCCACCACAAGCTGGACAGTGTGGAAGCGCGGCTCGATACGCTGCGCAAGCGGACCGGCCTGTTGAGCTACGACGCGCAGACCGAAGAGGTGACGCGCGGCTACATGCGCATGTTGAACGGCGGCAATACCGGCGGACGTTCCGAGGCGAAAGACCTCTTGAACGCACTGGGTGAATACGGCGGGGAGTTCCGCACGCTCACCGAACTGGCGAATTCCTACCGCACCCAGTTCATCGAAAAGCAGGTCGCCCATGAGCGTATCCTCACCGACCTGAGCAAGGACCTCACCTATACCAATGTGGTGGTCTATCCCGAACGGGCGGACAAGAAGGTCTATCCGGTGCGCTGGCTGATCGTGGTCGGAAGCGTCGCTTCCGCTTGTTTCCTCTGCCTGGTGCTGCTCGTGCTGCGCGACCGGCGCAAGCTCCTCACCACAACGGACCGCTAGGCCATGGTCGCTCGGCTGTTGAAGGACCAGTGGATCCCGCTCGCGTGCGCGGGGTTCGTCCTGCTCAACGGCCTGTTCATGGCGAATGAGATCTACTGGCTCAACCTGCTGCCCGCCGCGCTGCTCATCGGCTGGGCGATGGTCGCGCACGTGCAGAGCGTGCTCCTGTTCATCGTTTTCGCCACGCCATTGTCCCTCAATCTGGAGCAGCTCGAGCTGGGCGGCATCGGTGTGTCCGTTCCCACGGAACCGCTGATGGTGAGCATCATGCTGTTGTTCCTCTTGAAACTCGGCCTTGAGCGCGACGTGCTCGACCCGCGTGTCTGGCGGCATCCCGTCACGTTGGTGATCATCCTGCAGTTGGCGTGGATGGCCTTCTGCATCATTCCCAGCAGCATGCCGCTGGTGAGCCTCAAGTACCTCGCGGCCCGTGGATGGTTCGTCTGCACGATGTACTTCATGGCCACGCGACTGTTCGAGCGGCCGCGGAACATGCAGCGCTTCGCGTGGCTCTACATGACGGGGCTGGTCATCGTGATCGGCTATACGCTCATACGCCACGCGGGCTTCCGCTTCGAGCACGACCCTGCCCACTGGGTGATGGAGCCGTTCTTCAAGGACCACACCAGCTACGGTGCCATCATCGCCTTTTTCCTGCCCTTCTCCGTCACGGCCATCAGCCTGCCGGGCGCCTCGGTCGGTCGCCGTGCCCTGGCCGTCACGTTCCTGATCATCCTTGTGCTGGGCATGGTGCTGTCCTATACCCGCGCCGCCTGGGTGGGCGTGGTGGCGGCCTTGGGGGCGATGCTGGTGATGAGACTGCGCATTCCCGGATGGCTTGTGCTCGGTGTCACCGTGTTGGCCGGAGGCCTCTATCTCGTGAACCGGGACCAGATCACCATCGCACTGGAGCGTAACCGCGACGAGAGCAGCGACGACTTGGCGAAGCATGTCAGCTCCATCAGCAACATCAGTTCTGATGCCAGCAACCTGGAGCGCATCAACCGGTGGAATTCCGCGCTGCGCATGTTCGAGGAACGACCTTGGACGGGCTGGGGGCCCGGTACCTATATGTTCCAATACGCGCCGTTCCAGGCCGCGGCGGACCGCACAATCATCAGCACCAACTTCGGCCTCGGCGGCAATGCGCACAGCGAGTTCCTCGGGCCGCTTTCCGAGCAGGGGCTTCCAGGAGCGCTCATCGTCGCAGTGCTCATCGCCGTCACCACTTGGACCGCCGTGCGCCTCTGGCAGCGCATGCCCCAAGGGGCGGACAGACGGATGGTCGGCGCGGCCTTGTTCGGGCTCATCACCTACTATGTGCATGGCACGCTGAACAACTTCCTGGACCTCGACAAGGCCAGTGTCCCCTTCTGGGGCTTTACCGCGATGATCGTGGTGATGGACCTGAAGTATCCGGCGGAGAAGAGGGTCGCTTGACGCTCTGCTTGTGTTGTCCGTTGTCGGTTGTCCGGCGCAATGGAAACAGCGCGCGGCGGAACTCACCAAGGAGTGTCGGCAGACTGACAACCGGAAAGCGGTCAAGCGAACCGGCACGTCAGCAACGCGATGTCGTCCAGGTAGGGGAGGCCCGAACGGTGCGCTTCGAACGTGGCGATGAGCGCTTCATTCACGGCTTGGGGTCCGGCACCGGAGAATTGGCGCAATGCGCGTTCCAGCGGAGCTGTTTCGAACGCGGCACCGTACACGTCCTCCTGCTCGATCAGGCCATCGGTATAGCTCATCAGCATCCCGCCATCCACCTGCGCTTCTCCGGTCTTCACGAAAGGCAGGTCCGGCAACATGCCCAAGGCGATGCTGCCGTCCTTCAATTCGGACATGACGTCCTGCCGCCAGAGCAACGGCGCGTTGTGGCCGGCGTTCACGTAGCGCAAGAGACCGGTGCGTGTATCCACCACACCGATGAAGAGGGTGATGAAGCGCTCGCCGCGCGCGCGGTCCATCACCAGTTTGTTGAGCTCGCGCATCAACGTGTCCAAGCGCTCGTAGCCCAGCATGAGCATGGCGCGCAACGTCGCTTGGAAGTTGGACATGAGCAGCGCCGCCGCCATCCCCTTTCCGCTGACGTCCGCCACGCAGAGCATCAGTTCGTGCTCGTTGATCCGGACCAGGTCGTAGTAATCGCCGCCCACCTGGCGGTGCGGCAGGTACCACGCCGCCGCCTGCACCGCGTTGTCGTTCGGCAGGTCGCGCGGGATGAGCATCGTTTGCATCTCCGCGGCCAGTTCGAGCTCGCGCTTATCGCGTTCCTGTTGCAAGGCCAGCTTGCCCAGCCGCTTGTTCTCCAGCGCCACCGCGATCAGGTTGGTGAGCGTCTGGATGAAGTTCATGTGTTTCACCGCCGGGCTCACGCGCCGCTCTTCCTCGTCGATATCGCCGATCAGCAACAAGGCCAGCGGCATTTCCAGGTGGAATACAGGCACGGCGATGTCGAAACCGGCGATCAGCGCCTCTTCGCTGCTGCCGACGAACTGGATGTCCTTGTACACTTCGATGAGCGGACGCACATCCACCTGGGTCTGTGACCCGTCAGCGCCATACGCGTGCGCGCATTTCCAACCGTTGCCGTGCTCGAACAGCATCAGCCTGGTGATGCCGAGCTCCTCGCGCATGATGCCGCCATAAAGCTTCAGCAGTTCCTCGCGCTGGAGGTTGCTGTTGATGGCCTTGGTGACGTCCAGCAACGCGCGTAGCTGGAACTCTTTCAGGTTCAACCGCTCGGTGATCCGGTCCAGTCGCGTCATCTCAGATGCCCAACTTCTTGGCGATCTCCGGCAGCTTAGCGGTCAACGCGATCTCGCGCAGCTTCACCTTGGCCTCGCTCGCGGGCGAACCCAGGTAGCTCTTGCCGCCTTCCACGCTGCTCATGATGCCGCTCTGGCCCAGGACCACAGCGCCCTTCCCGACGGTGACCTTGCTCGGTATGCCCACCTGGCCCCACAAGGTCACGCCTTCCTCGATGACCACCGCACCGGCGATGGCCACATGCGCGCAGATCAGGCAATGCGCACCGATCAACGTGTCATGGCCCACCTGCACGTGGTTGTCCATTTTCGTTCCGCGACCGATGCGCGTGTCGGCGCTCACGCCGCGGTCGATGGTGCATAGCGCGCCGATCTCCACGTCATCTTCGATCACCACGCTTCCACACGGGATCATCTTGTCATAGCCCGTAGGCCTTTTCTTGAAGTAGAACGGATCCGCGCCCAGTACGGTGTTCGCGTGGATGGTCACGCGATCGCCGATCCCGGCCGGGCCGTAGATCACCACGCCCGGCATGATGCGGCAATCCTTGCCGATGCGCACCTCCGGGCCGATGACCGCCGAGGGATGCACTTCGGTGTTCTCACCGATGGACGGCCCGAGGCCGTCCCAGCCCAGGCGCGGGCTGAAATGTGCGACGAGCTTGTTGTACTCGGCGCAGGGATCGGTGCAGAAAATGATGGCCTTGCCCTCTGGAATGGCCACATCATCCTTGTTGATCAGGACAACGGACGCTGCGCTGTTCAAGGCCTTGGCGTAGTACTTCGGATGGTCCACGAACAGCAGGTCGCCCTCGCGCACGCGGTTGATCTCGTTGATGCCGGTGACCAGGCGGTGCGTGTTCCCCAGCGCCTTCGCACCGATCATGCCCGCGATATCAGCGGCGGTCAAGGATTGTTTCAGGTCCATGCGCGGCGAAGGTAGGCGCGGCGGGAAACGACGAACCCCGTGGGGTTGCCACGGGGTTCGTCTGTCGTTCGTCGGGGCGATGCATGCATCGCCCTTCCTCACTTTTTCACGCGGTCCAGGTACTCGCCGGTCTCCGTGTCGATACGCACCACGGTGCCGATCTCCACGAACGAAGGCACCATGATCTCGGCGCCGGTCTCCAGCTTCGCGTCCTTCATCACTTTGTTGCTGGTGTCGCCCTTCACCACGTTCTCCGTGTAGGTGACGGCCAGTTCCACCACTTTCGGGGGGCGGGCGAAGATGGCGTTCTCGCTCTCGAAGCCCACCTGCATGATCATCTCCTCCTTCATGAAGCCCATCGCATCACCGAAGAGGGCGGCCGGCACGTACAGCTGCTCGAAGGTGTTCGGGTTCATCAACACGAGGTTGTCACCCTCGCGGTAGAGGTATTGCAGCTCGTGGATCTCCACACGCAACACATCAATGGTCTCGCCCGAACGCCAGCGGTGCTCGTTCAGCTTACCGTTGCGCAGGTTACGCATCTTGCCCTGGTAGAACGCCCGCAGGTTGCCCGGCGTGCGGTGCTGCCACTCCATGATCTGGCAGATGTCGTTGTTGAAGCGGATGTACGATCCGATATTGATGTCCGCGGTGCTGGCCATGAGGTCTTCTGATTGGGGCCCCTCCTTCGCGACAGTGCTCCGGCGGGCGGGGCGCGAATGTAGCCGGATGGAGGGAATGGTCAGCCTTCCAGCACACGGGCTTCCTCTTCCTGACAGGTCCCCCCGCTCAGCGCTCGACCACCACTTTCGCCGTGCCGACCGGTCGTCCGCCCAGGTCGCGGCCGAGCAGCGTGTACAGGCCCGGTGCCCATCCTGCGGTCGGAATGTCCTGGCGTTGATCGCTGCGCGCATTATTCCAGACCGCCGCGCCCTTGGCATCGAGGATCGTGAGGTGCAGCGGTCGGTCTGAGGTGATGGCCAAGGGGTCGCCGATGGTGAGCAGTGTGCGGTTCAACAGGAAAGGCGCGGGGACGGATGGTGCCTCCGGCACGGCCGTATAGACACAGAGGTTGCTCGAGCCGAAGAGGGTGCGGGGTTCCACCGCCAGCGATGCATCACTCGCCGTAACACCGACGGTGTCCGCGGCCATGGTGGGCATGGCATCGCAGGTATAGATCGAATTCGGCAGAGCCGCATGGGTTCCAGTCGGCGTGAAGACCACGCGGCCACAGGTCTGCACGTCCAAGCCGAAGGAGCTGATCGCCGGGGAGGCCAGGGGCAAACCCGCACCGGTGGGTGTGGCGGTGAACGTCCCTGCGAAGCACGCGCGGCCGTTAGCGACCTCTATTCGTTGGACCTGGAAATAGTAGGTGGAGTCCTCCCCATCAGGGAATGCCGTGAAGCCGATCGCCGAAAGCGGATCCCCCGTCTCTGAGATCGTCACCACACGATTACCGTTCAGCACCATCAGCGTGCCCTGGTCGTATTTCAAGTCGCCGGTGTACCCGCCCTGATCGTACCGTTGCACATCCAGCAGATCGCCGGCATCTGAAATGCGCACCAAGTGGATGCCACCGTTCTGTGAATCGGTCCAGGTGATGAAGAGCGTGGTGCCATCCGGAATGACGGTGGGAGCGTACAGCGTAAACGAACTTACGGTGCCCAGATAGTCGAAGAGCCGCGCCCATTCCAGTTCACCAGCCGACGAAAGGCGCACGACGTAGGCGCTTTCATCGCCATTTTCCGTCGCAGGGGCGACCAAGCGGCAGCCGCCCGACTGGTCAGGCACGAGGTGGGGTGTATTCATGAACAACGAGCTTGGCGTCGGAAAGCTCATCGCTGCCGCCGTATCGCCGATGCGCCGGCTCCAAAGCAGGTCACCGTTCGCACTGAGCTTGTGGACCGAGGTGAGGTTCTGCCAATCGAAGTCCGCGGCGAAAATGACGAACAGCTCGGACGCGGCATTCTCCACCACCCGGACATCCTGGATCCCATTGAAATACGTGGACAAGAGTGTATCCAATTCGAAGTGCTTGTGCCAACCTACCGTGCCATCCTGACCGATGCGCCGGAGATCCCAGCCCAGTACCAAGGTGTCCATCCATTGGGACTGCCAGAACCATGACGATACGAAGAGAATATCCCCGCTGGCCGTAGGTGCGATATCCCAGTCCGTCACAGGCCCCTCGCTCGGATATTCATTCCGCCATTGCGCCTCGCCGTCGGCACCGCATTTCCAAAGGCTGAAACCACCGGCCTGGGGGATCTGGAACACACTTCCCCCGTCAGCGGTCGGCAGACCATCGCCGACCCACATGAAGTTCAACGCGGATGTATCCAGGCGCACGAACTGGTCGCCTTGCGCGATCGCGCCAACTGAGATGAGCAGGGTGACAGAAGTTGCGAGGGCCGAGACGTGTTTCATACGCGTGGGTTGTTGGACGAGGACAAGACGCCCCTGCCGGGTCCTGGTTGTCTTGATGGAAGACACCCTTTCACACACCCATATCCACGCTCACCGAACACGCGAAGGTTTCCTCCGTCTGCCTGTTGCTCGCCACCACCAACGTGCGCGCTGCGATGTTCTTCCCCAGCAGGTCGCGGAACCAGCCGCTGCCGTTCGCATCCAAGTTGCTCGTCGGCTCATCCAACAGCAGCAACGATGTATCGCTCAGTATAGCGAGCGTGAGCTTCAATCGCTGTTTCATCCCGCTGCTGAAATCGCGAACGGGCTTGTCGAGGTGCTTCTCCAGCAAGGCGATCCGCGCGACCTCCTCCACCGCCAAGTTGCCGCGCAAGGGCTTGAAACGGCGATGCGAGCCGATGGCCTCGCGCAAGGACAGTTCCTCGTACAGGCTCATGTACGGCGCGGCGATGCTGATGCGGCGATAGACATGCTCCGGGTCGATAGTGCGGCCATTCGCCTCGTGCGTCACTGTTCCTTTGGAGGGGATGGAGATCCCGCCGATGAGCTGGAGAAGGGTGCTCTTGCCGCTCCCGTTAGGGCCGAGTATCGCCGTGCGCGATCCGGGCTCGAACACCTGCGACAGGTCGCGGATCACCGTTTCGCGGCCGAAGACCTTGGATACGGAGGAGAGGACTACGCGCATGTGCCCATGTGGTCATGTGCCCATGTGCCCATGGGTTTCTTCAGCAATGGGCACATGACGCGAAGGATGGAGGGCGGACACATGGCCACATGAGCACATGCCTCACTCCGCCAGCCCTTTCATGATGCCCTTCGGACTGTTGTTGATGAAGTCCAGGATCACACCGCGCTCGTGGCTGCGGGGCATCTGTTGCATCACGTTCTGCACGGCGCGGTCCACGTTGCTGTTGCGCACGAAGATCTCGCGGTAGATGTCCTCGATGCGCGCCACCTGCTCATCGTTGAAGCCCCGGCGGCGCAAGCCCACCACGTTCACGCCGACGTAGCTCAGCGGTTCGCGCGCTGCCTTGACGAAGGGCGGTACGTTCTTGCGCACCAGCGATGCGCCGGCGATGAAGCTGTGCGCGCCGATGTGGATGAACTGCTGCACGGCGACATTGCCTTCCAGGATGGCCCAGTCGTCGATGGTCACATGGCCCGCGAGGTTCACGCTGTTGGCGATCACCACGTTGTTGCCCACGACGCAGTCATGTGCCAGATGCACGTACGCCATCAGCAGGCTGTTGCTGCCCACGGCGGTCTTCTCGCGGTCGGCGGTGCCGCGATTGATCGTCACGCACTCGCGGATGGTGCTGCCGTCGCCCACCTCCGCGGTGGTCTTCTCCCCGGCGAATTTCAGGTCCTGCGGGATCGCGCCGATCACGGCGCCGGGGAAGATCCGGCACTTCGAGCCGATGCGTGCACCATCCATGAGCACCGCATTGGGACCGATCCAGGTGCCGTCGCCAATAGTGACGTCGCCGTAGATGCAGGCGAACGGTTCAATGACGACGTCCTTGCCGATGCGCGCGTCCGGGTGGACGGAGGCGAGTTTGGAGATGCTCATGCGGTAGCCGTGACTTTCGCGGGTTCCTCCTTCGGAGCCTTGTCGCGCGCGATCTGCGCCATCATCTCGGCCTCCACGGCCGGTTGTCCGTTCACGTAGCCGATGCCTTTCATATGCACGATGCCGCGACGGATCGGCGTGAGCAGATTCAGGTGGAAGACGATCGTGTCGCCGGGGATCACCTTGCGCTTGAAGCGCACGCCATCGATCTTGAGGAAGTAGGTGGTGTAGTACTCGGGATCGGGTACCTGGCTCAGCGCGAAGATGCCGCCCACCTGCGCCATCGCTTCCACCTGCAGCACGCCGGGCATCACCGGGTTGCCGGGGAAGTGCCCGGTGAACTGCGGCTCGTTCATCGTCACGTTCTTGATGCCGGTGATGGTCTCCTTGTCCAACGCGATGATGCGGTCAACCAATAGGAACGGATAGCGGTGCGGCAGGATCTTCTCGATCTGGTTGATGTCGTACACCGTCTTCGTGAGGTCGAACTGCGGGCCGGGGCTCTTCTTGCCGTCCTCCCGCATCTTCTCCTTGATGCGCTTGGCGAAACTGGTGTTCCCGAAGTGGCCCGGACGTGCCGCGAGGATGTGGCCCTTGATCGGCCGGCCGACCAGCGCGAGGTCGCCCACGATGTCGAGCAGCTTGTGCCGCGCGGGCTCGTTGAAGAACTTCAGGTCGGTGGTGTTCAGGACGCCATTGCGGCGGATCTCCACGTCCTGGTATTCGCGTCCCAACGCTTTGGCCAGGTCTTTCAGTTGCTCTTTTGTGGTGCCTTCGCGGTCCTCCAATACGATGGCGTTGTTCAGGTCGCCGCCCTTGATGAGGCCGGCCTTCGCCAGCACTTCGAGTTCGCGCAGGAACACGAAGGTCCGGCACGGCGCGATGTCGCGTTTGAACTCGTCGGTGCGGTACATGCTCGCGTGCTGCGTGCCGAGGACCGGAC
>JAGODO010000036.1 GCA_017998165.1 Flavobacteriales bacterium
GTGAGGTGCTCCTCGTGGGCCAGTTCAGCGGCCGGGTGCGGAACATGTTCAACGAACGCGGCCAGGCCGTCGTGGAAGCAGGTCCCTCGACACCGGTATCGATCCTCGGTCTGGACGGCGCACCGAATGCGGGTGACCACTTCTACGTGATGGAGGACGAGCGCGAAGCGCGCCAGATCGCCACGCGACGCCAGCAGTTGCAGCGCGAGCAGGGCATGCGCACGCGCAAGCACATCACACTGGACGAGATCGGCCGCCGCCTCGCCATCGGCGATTTCAAGGAGCTCAACATCATCGTCAAGGGCGACGTGGACGGCTCCGTGGAAGCGCTCACCGACTCGCTGCTGAAGCTCAGCACCGAGAACATCAAGGTGAATGTGATCCACAAGGCCGTGGGCCCGATCGCCGAGAGCGACGTGCTGCTGGCCTCAGCGTCCAACGCCATCATCGTCGGCTTCCAGGTGCGCCCCACCATCGGTGCGCGCAAGCTGGCGGAAACGGAAGAGATCGAGATCCGGCTCTACTCCATCATCTACAACGCCATCGAGGAGCTCAAGCAGGCCATGGAAGGCATGCTCGCGCCCAAGGAGGTGGAGAAGATCATCGGCACCGCCGAAGTGCGCAACACCTTCAAGATCTCCAAGGTGGGTACCGTGGCCGGTTGTTACGTGCTCGACGGCAAGATCCTGCGCAACGGCAAGGTGCGCCTGATCCGCGACGGCATCGTCATCTACACCGGCGACCTCAGCGACCTCAAGCGCTTCAAGGACGATGCGAAGGAGGTGACCCATGGCTACGAGTGCGGCCTCTCCATCAAGAACTTCAACGACATCAAGGTGGGCGACAACGTAGAGGCCTTCGAGATGGTGGAAGTGAAGCGGACGCTGGAAGGGTGATCGAACTGAACTACTTTACGAAGGCCCGGCATTTTGTCGGGCCTTCTTGTTTCTGCCAAAGAGAAAGCACGGGCCTTCTACAATGCTTTTGGTGATCAGGTGTTGGGGCTACCGGATCGTGTCCCCCGAGCAACCGGTAGACCACTTGGGGAGTTTCTTCACTGGGCGAACAATTGTATTCCAGCACTTGATGCGCTCATATCGCGTATCGCCCGAAATGAAGGTCTCCCCATCGTTCTCGAAATGAGCATGGGAGTAGTAACGATCCTTCCATACCAAGGACGCGCCCGCGAACCACTGGATGTTCACCTCCTGGTCGAAGTCGCCAGGTTCACAATGGTATTCCGCAACGAATTGATCTATCAATTGCCCGGGTGATAACGTATCGTTGAACAAGTATGCTCCTTCCCATCCTGTTCCAAAGGTGACCATCCATGCGCTGACGACTGAATCGTTGCTGTAGAAAAGAAGGAAGTCGTGCTCAGGCCTGCCTTCTGGATCAGTCCGAGAATGATCATACGCGCACTTGAGTTCCACGCTCCACATCCACGGCAGTTGCGCTGGGGCGCGGATGGTCACCAAAAGCAGAACAGCGATGAGGAACCGGGACATGCCGGAAAGGAACGTGCTTTCACCCGGCGTTCTTGCGCGGGTCACTTCGCGATACGCCCTGATCTCTCGGGACCGGATCGGCCTCCATGGCCCGGTCCATCCGTCGGCTAATTCTCCTCGGGCAACCGCGGCATCTCGATCTCGCACGGCACCACGTACAGTCCGGGAAACTCGTTCAGCAAGGCCTGTTTGAGCTTCTCGCCATCGAGTTTGGTGCGCTGGTCCCCCACGCGAACGCGGAAGTTCGGGGCGAGGTAGTCGAGGTAGGCGGGCGTATCCGGGTGCTTCACCAGAAAGGACCGGCGGATCTCCTCGGCCTTGCTCCGGTCGCCCAGGAAGATCTGCACGCGGTAGCCTTTCAGGGGCTGCTTGGTGCTGGCGTAGTCCTTCATCAGCCCTTGGATCCGGGCTGATTCGTGGATCGTGACCCGGCCGCTGTCGCCGGGGATCGGTAGAATGGTGGCTACCGTCCGCACAGGCACCTCAGCCTTCACCTCGACCGGTTTTTGCTGTGAATACGGCACAAAGACCTTGGCATCGTTCTGTGCCCAAGTGGTGATCGGCGCCATCGCAAGGGCGATCATCAGGCGGGATGGGAAAAACCGGTTCATGCGGATGGGGGCGAAGGTATTCGTGCGCTTGGCCGGAGGATATTGCGGGAGTTGTAGAGTTCAGGAGTTGGCCCATGGCGAGGTCAACTCCTGAACTCCACAACTCCCCAACTGTTTCGCCAGCCCTGTGATGATGCGAAGACCGCGCCGATCAAGGCTTTCGGCACAAAACCACTCTTTAGAACAGTTCTAAATAGATGACATGCTGGTGACATTTTGGACACCCCCTTTCGCCATAAACATCGGCGGCTATTTTTGCGCCGCGCCGACCGACCGTGGTGGGCGACCAAATCGTCCGGAATGCCGCTCCCATCAAGGATTTCAGCTATTTCCACCGGGCTTCTCAAAGCATCTTTCGCCTTCCTGTTGCTGTTCGCGACGACCGCCTCCCGAGGGCAGGGCGACAAGGCGCTTTACGGCACGGGGGAGAAGGTCTTCAAGCAGAACTGCGCCAGCTGCCACAAGCCGGACGCGAAGATGACCGGGCCGGCCCTGAAAGGCTCCAAGGAGCGCTGGGCCAAGAGTGGTGGGGACATCCGCGCGTGGGTCAAGAACAGCCAGGGTTACCTGAAGGCGAACCCGGCCGATCAATACGCCGCGAACCTCTTCAAGGAGTATGGCGGCAGTGTGATGACCCCGAACGCGATCTCCGACGCGGAGATCGATGCGGTGCTCTACTACGCGGACAACTTCGTTCCCAAACCGAAGCCGACAGACACGGCCGGCACGACCCCGACCGCTCCCGGCGGCCGCGACCAGAGCGGTTCCTGGCAGTGGTTGATCATCGTGGTCATCCTGCTGCTCATCGTCGTGCTTTCGCTCGGCGGGGTGAAGAACCAGTTGCAGAACGCGCAGAACGAGCGCGATGGCAAGGCCCCCGTGCCGATGCGTAGCATCTGGGGCAACATCATGCACTGGGCCGGCAACAACAAGAGCTGGGCCTCGGTGGTCGGTCTCTTCCTCTTCTGCTGGCTGATCGTGATCGGTTGGAACTGGGCCTTCAACATCGGTGTGTACGGTGGTGAGGAAGTAGCCCACTACAAACCGGAGCAGCCCATCGCCTTCAATCACAAGCTGCACGCGGGGAAAATGGCCATCAACTGCCAGTATTGCCACAGCAGCGCGGAGAAGAGCAAGCATGCCGGCATCCCCAGCGCCAACGTGTGCATGAACTGCCACAAGGCCGTGAGCTCCGGTACCACCACAGGCACGACGGAGATCGCCAAGATCTACGAGGCCGTGGGTTGGGATCCGGCCGCGCAGAAGTACACGGGTGTGGAGAAGCCGATCAAATGGGTGAAGGTGCATAACCTGCCGGACCACGTGGCCTTCAGCCACGCCACGCACGTGGCCGTAGGCAAGATCGAGTGCCAGAAGTGCCACGGTCCCGTGGACACGCAGTTCGATGTGGCCGAGCAGTGGAGCCCGCTCACCATGGGCTGGTGCATCCAGTGCCACAATGAGACACCGGTACAAATGGCGAACAACGGTTATTACGATGAGATCCACCGGCGCCTCACGGAAACCGAAATGGGTAACGAGGAATTGAAGAAGTTCCTGGAGGACGAGAAGATCTCGGTGAAAGAACTGGGCGGCTGGGAATGCGCCAAGTGCCACTACTAAGAACGCGCGGAACGATGTCGACCACGAAGCGATACTGGCAGGACCTCGGCGAGCTGAGCGACGCGCCGCAGGTACCGACGAACGAATTCAGCACGCCGCTGCCGTTGGCCGAGGCGTTGGGCGACAGCAGCCTGACGGGTTCCACCACTGGCCGCCGCGACTTCCTGAAATTCCTGGGCTTCTCCCTGAGCGCCGCCACGCTCGCCGCGTGCGAAACGCCCGTGGTGAAGAGCATCCCCTACGTGAACAAGCCGGAGGACATCACCCCCGGCGTGGCCAACTGGTACGCCAGCACGTTCTATGATGGCGAGGACTATGGCAGCGTGCTCGTGAAAACGCGCGAAGGCCGTCCGATCCATGTCAAAGGCAATCCGCGCTTCGGGATCAACGTGAACCCCGGCGTCAAGAAGGGCTCGATCAACTCGCGCATCAACAGCAGCGTGCTCGAGCTGTACGACAGCCAACGGGTGAAGAGCCCGCTGATGCGTGAAGGCGAGACGAGCTGGACCGCGTTGGATTGGACGATGGCGGACAAGGCCATTGGCGACAACCTCTCGAAGATCGCCGCCAGCGGCAAGAAGGTGGTACTGCTCACCGCCACGGTGATCAGCCCGAGCGCGAAGGCCGCTATCAGCGCATTCAAGACGAAGTTCGGAGGTGGCGCTGCTCCGGCCGCGCCTGCCGCGGATGGCACGGCTCCGGTCGCTGCGGCTTCCAGCGTGGAGCACATCCAGTATGACACGATCAGCTACAGCGGCTTAACGAACGCCAACCAGAAGAGCTTCGGCAAGCGCGTGTTCCCGAGCTACGACCTCACCAAGGCCGATGTGTTGGTGAGCGTGGGCGCTGACTTCCTCAGCAATTGGGGTTCGAACACGGAGAACACCTGGCAGTATTCGACGCGCCGCCGTCCGGAGGATGCCACGGCCGACAAGCCGATGAGCCGCCACTGGCAGTTCGAATCGCGCATGAGCCTCACCGGTGCCAACGCCGATGAACGCGTGATGATCAAGCCGAGCCAAGTGCCCGGTACGGTGATCGCGTTGCATGATGCGGTGGCGAAGAAGACCGGCGGTACCGCCATCGGTGGCGGCGCTGCTGAAGGCGCTGAGCGCATCGAGAAGTGCGCCGCTGAACTGGTCGCCGCCAAAGGCAAGAGCTTGGTGCTCTGCGGACACAACGACGAAGGCACGCAGGTGATCGTGAACAGCATCAACGCGATGCTGGGCAACTACGGCAGCACGATCGATCTGGCCAACCACACGAGCTTCTTCCAGGGCGATGACGCCGCGATGGAGCGTCTGGTGAAGGACATGAACGCGGGCAGCATCGGTGCGCTGCTCATCGCCGGGGTGAACCCGGTGTACAGCCTTCCGAACGGTGCGGAGTTCGCCGCTGGTCTCTCCAAGGTCGGCCTCAGCGTGAGTTTCAGCGGTCATGCGGACGAGACCGCGAGCAAGTGCAGCAGCATCTGCCCGGACAGCCACTGGCTGGAGAGTTGGAACGACTACATGCCGAAGCCGGGCCATTACGCGCTCGCGCAGCCGGCTATCACACAGCTGTTCAGCACGCGGCAGTGGCCGGAGAGCCTGCTCGCCTGGAGCGGCACATCGGGCAACTATCACGATCACATCAAGGGTGTGTGGCAAGCGGCGATGACCAGTCGCCCGGATATGCCGATCGACTTCGCCACCGCCTGGAACCAGAGCGTACACGACGGCGGTTATGCGGCTTATACGAACGCGCCCGAGGCGGTGACCTTCGCCGGCAACCTCGCCGAGGCTGCGGCCAGCGCGAAGAAGAGCGTGGAAGGCGCCGGTGTATGGGAAGTGGAATTGTACACGAAAGAGAGCATCGGTAGCGGCATGCACGCGAACAACCCGTGGTTGCAGGAGATGCCCGACGCGATCACGAAAGTGACGTGGGACAACTACGTGTGCATGGCCCCGGCCGACCTGCTGGAACTGACCGGCAAGAAGCACGTGCGCGACCTGCGCATCGGTGAGCAGGACAAGGCGTATGTGGTGAAAGCCACGGTGAACGGCACGGCGCTGGAACTGCCTGCGGTGCCTGTTCCCGGCCAGACGCCGAAGACCGTGAGCGTAGCCTTGGGCTATGGTCGCGGCGCGAACGGCGAAGAAGTGGGCCGCGCGGCCTGTTTGCACGATGACGATGGCAACGTGCTGCCGATCGGCAAGAACGCCTACCCCTGGACGCGCTTCAGCAACGGGACAGTATGCTATTCGGCGGTGAACGGCGCATTGGAAGGCACGCCGGCCATGTACGAGATGGGGCTCACGCAGACCCAGCTCACGGGCATGGACCGCCATAGCATCATCAAGGAGACGACGTTCGCCACGTGGAGCCAACACAAGCCGCGTGAGACGTACAACGAGCAGGTGATGCTCGCGGTACACGAGGACGTGAACGGCGACCACAAGATCGACGCGCACGACAAAGTGCCGGCCACGGAGATCAACCTGTGGGAGGACCATCCTGTCGAGCAGGTGGGCCACCACTGGGGCATGAGCATCGACCTGAACACGTGCAACGGTTGTGGCGCGTGCATCACAGCGTGCACCAGCGAGAACAACGTGCCCGTGGTCGGCAAGGACGAGGTGCGCCGCAGCCGCGACATGTTCTGGCTGCGCATGGACCGCTACTACAGCTCGGACATGACCCACGAGGTGGGCAAGGCCCAGGACATGGGCAAGATCGAGCGCTACCTGGCCATGGAAGAGCCGAGCGCTTCGCCGAGCGTGTTCTTCATGCCGGTGATGTGCCAGCACTGCAACCACGCGCCGTGCGAAACGGTGTGCCCGGTGGCCGCCACCACGCACAGCAACGAGGGCCTCAACATGATGGCCTACAACCGCTGCATCGGCACGCGTTACTGCTCGAACAACTGCCCCTACAAGGTCCGTCGCTTCAACTGGTTCAACTACGTCACCGAGAAGTTCGGTGAGGTGAACCCCGCGTGGGACGAACTCGGCCGCATGGTGCTGAACCCGGACGTGGTGGTGCGCAGCCGCGGCGTCATCGAGAAGTGCACGATGTGCGTGCAGAGCATCCAGGCCGGCAAGCTGGCCGCCAAGAAAGCCGGTACGCCGGTGAAGGATGGCGCCATCGAAACGGCCTGTAGCGCCGCCTGCGGCACGGGGGCCATCATTTTCGGCGACCTGAACGACAAGGACAGCACGGTGAGCGCTCGCTTGAAGAACGAGCGCGCCTACCACATGCTGGAGGAGATCGGCGTGAAGCCGAACGTAAGCTACCTGGCCAAGGTGTGGAACCGAGAGGAAGCACCGGCGATCGTGGCCACTGTAACCGAAGAAGCCCACCACTAGGACCATGCATAGCGAATCATCGCTCCGCGAACCGCTCATCCTGGGGCATCGCACGTACCACGACATCACCAACGATCTGGTGAAGCCGATCGAGGACAAGGCGCCTCGCATGTGGTACATCCTCATCACCGTCGCGGCGATCATCGCCACGTACGGCGTGGGCTGCATCCTTTACCTCTTCAGCAAGGGCATCGGTGTATGGGGTCTGAACAAGACCGTTGATTGGGCGTGGGACATCACCAACTTCGTTTGGTGGGTCGGTATCGGTCATGCCGGCACGCTGATCAGCGCGGTACTGCTGCTGTTCCGCCAGAAGTGGCGCATGGCGGTGAACCGCTCCGCCGAGGCGATGACCATTTTCGCCGTGATCATGGCCGCCACGTTCCCGCTCATCCACATGGGCCGGATTTGGATGGCCTACTGGGTGTTCCCCCTGCCCAACCAGTTCGGTTCGCTGTGGGTGAACTTCAACAGCCCACTGCTGTGGGACGTGTTCGCGATCTCCACCTACTTCTCCGTGTCGGTGGTGTTCTGGTACATCGGCCTGATCCCCGACTTCGCCACAATCCGTGATAAGGTGGTCAAGCCCTGGCAGAAGAAATTCTACGGCGTGCTCAGTTTCGGCTGGACCGGCAACGCCAAGGCATGGCAGCGTTTCGAGGAGGTGAGCCTGGTGCTCGCGGGTCTCAGTACCCCGCTGGTGTTCTCGGTACACTCGGTGGTGTCCTTCGACTTCGCCACTTCGGTGATCCCCGGCTGGCACACTACCATTTTCCCGCCCTACTTCGTGAGCGGTGCCGTGTTCAGCGGGTTCGCAATGGTGCAGACGTTGCTGTTGGTGATGCGCAAGACGATGAAGCTTGAGGCCTATGTGACCATCAAGCACATCGAGTACATGAACATCATCATCATCGTCACCGGTTCGATCGTTGGCGTGGCCTACATCACCGAGCTGTTCATCAGCTGGTACGGTGGCGTGGAATACGAGAGCTACGCCTTCATCAACCGCGCGACCGGTCCCTACTGGTGGAGCTACTGGGCGATGATGACGTGCAACGTGATCAGCCCGCAGCTGTTCTGGGTGAAGAGCTGGCGCCGTAACCTGATGTTCACCTTCTTCATGAGCCTGGTGGTGAACACGGGCATGTGGTTCGAGCGCTTCGTGATCATCGTCACCTCGCTGCACCGCGACTACCTGCCGAGCAGCTGGACCATGTTCCATCCGACCTGGGTGGACGTGGGCATCTTCCTCGGCACCATCGGCATCTTCTTCACGCTGTACCTGCTCTTCGCGCGCTACTTCCCGGTGCTCGCGCTGAACGAGCTGAAGTCGATCCTGAAGACCAGCGGGGAGAGCTACAAGAACGGACAGGCCAATCCCGGCCCGGTGGCCGGGGATCATCACCACTAAGCGATGGCGGACAAGATCATCTACGCGGTCTACGAGGACCCTGAGCAGTTGAAGAGCGCGGCGCGCAAGCTGATCACGGCGGGCGTGAAGGTGAAGGACGTTTTCAGTCCCTTCCCGATCCACGGCCTGGACCCGATCATCGGACTGAAGCGCACGCGCATCGGCATCGCCTCGTTCATGTTCGGTATCACGGGCACCGCACTGGCCTCGCTGGGCACATGGTATTTCATGATCTATGATTGGCCGATGAACATCGGTGGCAAGCCGAACATGACGTGGTACCAGAACGTGCCGGCCTTCATCCCGGTGATGTTCGAGTTCACGGTGTTCTGCGCCGCGCACGGCATGGCCATCACCTACCTGATCCGCAACAAGACGCTGCCGGGCATGCCGGGCCGCAACCCGGACCCGCGCACCACGGACGACAAGTTCATCATCGAACTGCGCACGGCGGACAACCATGGCCACAGCGCGGAGGCCATCACCGGCCTGCTGAGCGACACCCATGCTTTCGAGATCAACGAACGCGAATGCTGAGTGACATGAAGCACATCACCCTCTTCGCCGTTCTCGGCATCGTGCTGCTCGCTTCATGTGGAGGTGAGAAGGACAGCCCGGGCATCGAGTACATGCCGGACATGTACCGCAGCCCGTCGGTGGAAGCGTACGTGGATTACGGTCAGGACCCCTACTACTTCGAGGACAGCCTGGTGATCAAGCAACGCAATACGCAGAGCGCCCGTTTGGCCCCTGCGGGCACCATCCCTTGGAGCGGAGACCCGGCCAAGGCGAAGTACAACTTCCCCTACCCGTACACGAACGATACGACCGGTTACTCCCGGGCGGGCCGGGAACTGCACAGTCCGATCGCGATGACCAAGGAGAGCGTGGACAAGGGCAAGGTGATCTATGACAAGTTCTGCCTGCATTGCCACGGCGAGACCGGCGCGGGCGATGGCAAGGTGATCAGCGAGGGCGGGCATCCGCCCCCCGGTGCTTACAGTGGTCCGCTGAAGGATCTGCCGGAGGGCAAGATGTTCCACACGATCACCTATGGCAAGGGCATGATGGGCAGCCACGCCGGCCAGCTGAGCAAGGAGGAGCGCTGGACGGTGATCCAGTACGTGAAATTCCTGCAGAACGGCGGCAAGATGCCGGAGGCGGCACCTGCGGACAGTATTTCCATGGCGGTGGCCCCGGCGGCTCCCGTTGCAGCGACACCTCTCCCGGCCCACCACTGATAGAGCAGCAGCGATGAACTACACACTCAGCAACCGGGCGCGCACGATGAGCATGGCGCTCATGGTCCTTGGCTTGGTACTCGCGGCGATCGGCTACTTCAGCGTGAGGTCGCACGACGCGGAGAACGCGGGCCAGAATTTGTGGGCGGCGCTCTTCATCAACGGTTTCTTTTTCTTCGGCATCAGCCTGGGGGCGCTGTTCTTCTTCGCCCTGCAGTTCGCTACGGAGAGCGCATGGAGCGTACTGGTGCGCCGCGTGTACGAGGGTGTGATCGGCTATCTGCCCATCGGTGCGGCCGTGATCGTCCTCTGTCTCGCTACAGGCCAGTTCCATCTGTTCGGCAATCACCTCTGGCATTGGATGGACCACCGGGTCTTCGACAAGAACGACCTTGACCACTACGACCAGATCATCGCCAACAAGAGCGCCTATCTGAACGCGCCCTTGTTCTGGGCGCGCGTGGTGCTCTTCCTCGGCACCTTCCTCTATGCGGCCAACTGGTTCCGCAACCAGAGCCGGAAGATGGACCAGCTGTCCGGGACCGACCTGCGCACGCAGCACCTGCTCACTTACCGGCGTTCGGCGCTGTTCCTGGTGCTCTTCGCCGTGTTCAGCAGCGTGCTCTCGTGGGATTGGCTGATGAGCATCGACACGCACTGGTTCAGCACACTGTACGGCTGGTACGTCTTCGCAGGCATGTGGTGTACGGCCATGGTCACCTCCGTGATCGTTGTGCTCTACCTGAAGAGCAAAGGCTATCTGCCCCAAGTGAACAACAGCCACATCCACGACATGGGCAAATGGGTGTTCGCCACGAGCTTCCTGTGGACGTACCTTTACTTCAGCCAGTTCATGTTGTACTGGTATGCCAACATCCCCGAGGAGGTGGCGTACGCGGACGTCCGCATCAACCACCACCCCGGCCTGATGTGGGGCATGTTCTTCATCAACTTCGCCGTACCCATGGTGCTGCTGATGAGCCGGGACGCCAAGCGCAACCCACGCTTCCTGATCGGTGTGGGCACGGTGATCATCGCCGGCCATTGGCTGGACGTGTGCCAGATGGTGCTGCCCGGCGCGCTCGGCGAGCATTTCCAGAACGTGGGCGCCTTGGAGATCGGCCTCGGCCTTTTCTTCCTTGGGCTCTTCGTGATGATCGTGCTGCGCACCCTGACCAAAGCCCCGCTCACCGTGGTGAACAGCCCTTATCTGGAGGAGAGCGTACACCACAGCATCTGAGAACCAACAAGCCGCGCCACGCGTTGATCCTTTGACCCCATGATGACCTTGTTGATCCTAGCGGTGATCGTGCTCGGCCTGCTGGCCGTGACGCGGTTGAGCCGCGTGTACGAGCTGACGGCCGAGCTGCGCGGCAAGCGCGAGGAGGAGATCAGCGACCGCGACAGCAAGATGAACGCGCGGCTGCTGTGGATCTTCCCCTTCGCCTATTTCGCTTTTTTCCTGTGGCTCACCGTGGCCTATGCCGACCAGATGCTGCCCGTCTCCGCCAGCGAGCACGGGGTTTGGCTCGATGACCTGCTGAACTTCAACTGGGCCATCCTCATCGTCGTTTTCTTCATCACCAACATCCTGCTGTTCTACTTCGCCGGCAAGTACTACCACCGGGCGGACCGCCGCGCGTACTACTACCCGCACAACAACAAGTGGGAACTGGGCTGGACGGTCGTTCCCGCCGTGGTGATGATCGGCATCATCATCTACGGGTTGAGTGTTTGGAACCGCATCACCGCACCGGCCCCCGCGAACACGCCGAAAGTGGAACTGTACGCGCAGCAGTTCAAGTGGATCGCGCGCTACCCCGGCAAGGACGGCAAACTCGGTGCGACGGATTTCCGCCTGATCAACGGCACAAACGAACTCGGCATCGTCACCCCGGTCGCCATCAAGGTCCGCTTGGAGGAACTGGACACACAGATCGCCGAGGAGAAGAAGAAGATGGAGGAAGAGGGCGATTACCTGCCCGAGGACAAGAAGGTTGAACTGCGCGACCACATCAAGCACTTGGAGCGCATGGCGGGCAAGATCGTGAACCTGCGCACCCTGATGGACCAGGACATCGCCGCCAAGGGCCAGGAGAGCTCTTACAAGCATGGCGCGGACGATCTCGTGGTGAAGGAATTCCACTTGCCGGTACGTGAATCCGTGGAGTTGGTGATCCGCAGCAAGGACGTCATACACAGCATGTTCCTGCCTCACCTGCGCACGCAGATGAACGCGGTACCGGGCATGAGCACGGTCTTCCACATGAAGCCGACGATCACAACGGACAGTATGCGCACCATCGTGAAGAACGATGCCTTCGAGTACATCCTGATGTGCAACAAGATCTGCGGAGCCAGTCACTTCAACATGCAGATGCCGCTGGTGGTGGAGCCCAACGGTGCCTACACGGCCTGGTTGTCGCAGCAGAAGGCATTTGAAATGGCGGAAGAGCCGGCCAAGCCCGAAGCCGTTCCCGCCGATACCACGAGCGTTCCCGCCACGGCCCAGGTGCCGGTGGCCGCTTCCACGAACGTTCCCAACACGCACTGACCATGGCCCACGTAGCACACGCCCCGGCCACCGCGCACGGCCACGCCCACGCGGAGCATCACCATCACGAGGAGAGCTTCATCTCGAAGTACGTCTTCTCGCAGGATCACAAGATGATCAGCAAGCAGTTCCTGGTGACGGCGATCATCATGGCCTGGGTGGCCGTGGTGATGTCCATCATGTTCCGCTTGCAATTGGCCTGGCCCAACGAGGGCTTCGCCTTCACCAATTTCTTCCTCGGCGACAAGTGGGCACCCGGTGGCGTGCTCAGTCCGGACATGTACTTGGCGCTGGTGACCATCCATGGCACCATCATGGTGTTCTTCGTGCTTACCGGCGGCTTGAGCGGAACGTTCGCCAACCTGCTGATCCCCTTCCAGGTGGGCGCGCGCGACATGGCGAGCGGCTTCCTGAACATGCTGTCGTATTGGGCCTTCTTCATCAGCAGCGTGTTGATGATCGCTTCGCTCTTCGTGGAGGGCGGTCCCGCTTCTTCGGGCTGGACGGTGTATCCGCCGCTCAGCGCATTGCCCAAGGCCATCCCCGGCTCCGGCACCGGTATGACGTTGTGGATCTCCAGCATGGCGGTGTTCATCGCGAGCGCGCTGCTGGGCGGCCTGAACTACGTGGTCACGGTGCTCAACCTGCGTACGCGCGGCATGAAGATGACGCGCCTGCCGCTGACGATCTGGGCGCTGTTCATCACCGCTGTACTGGGCGTTCTTTCGTTCCCCGTGCTGCTGAGCGCTTCCTTGTTGCTCATGCTGGACCGCTTGGTGGGCACCAGCTTCTATCTGAGCGAGATCCATGTGGCCGGTGAGGCGCTGGACAACATGGGCGGTTCGCCGATCCTGTTCCAGCACCTGTTCTGGTTCCTGGGCCACCCTGAGGTGTATATCGTGCTGCTGCCCGCCCTGGGCATCACCTCCGAGGTGATCGCCACCAACGCGCGCAAGCCCATCTTCGGGTACCGCGCGATGATCGGGTCGATCCTCGCGATCGGGTTCCTGAGCTTCATCGTGTGGGGCCACCACATGTTCCTCACGGGCATGAACCCCTTCTTGGGCAGTGTGTTCGTCTTTACCACTCTGCTCATCGCGATCCCTTCCGCAGTGAAGGTGTTCAACTATATCACAACGTTGTGGCGTGGCAACCTGGTGCTGAGCCCGGCCATGCTCTTCAGCATCGGACTGGTGGCCACCTTCATCGCCGGTGGTCTTACGGGCATCATCCTGGCGGACAGCGCGCTGGACATCCCGGTACACGATACGTACTTCGTGGTCGCGCACTTCCACATCGTGATGGGCATGAGCGCCATCTTCGGCATGTTCGCTGGTATCTACCATTGGTTCCCGCGGATGTACGGCCGCATGATGAACACCAAGCTGGGCTACGCGCACTTCTGGGTGACCTTCATCTGTGCCTTCGGCGTGTTCTTCCCCATGCACTACATCGGCCTGGCCGGAGCGCCGCGCCGTTACTATGACTACAGCAGCTTCCCCATGTTCGATGGGGTAATGGACCTGAACATCCTCATCACTTTCTTCGCCATCACCGGGGGTCTGGCACAGATCCTCTTCACGTACAATTTCTTCAACAGTATCTGGCGCGGGCAGAAGGCGGTGCAGAACCCCTGGAAGAGCAACACGCTGGAGTGGACCTCGCCGGTCGCACACATGCACGGCAACTGGCCGGGTGCCATCCCCGAGGTGCATCGCTGGCCTTACGATTACAGCAAGCCCGGCAAAGCGGAGGATTGGGTGAGCCAGATCACGCCCTTGGAGCCCGGAGAGGAGGAAGGCCACGGATGACCTCACCCCAAACCTCTTTCCCAAGGAGAGGGGTTTTCTGGATAGTTTGATGGAAGGCGCAGGGGTTATGCCTGCGCCTTCTTCCTTCCGGACATCATCTTTGGTCCCGATGCGGACGGCTGCGACAGGTCTGGTATTCCTCATGTATTGCGGTGCGCTTTCCGCCCAGCGCATCGACAGCATTCCGGACTACCTGACCGAGCCTCCAGAGCTGATCGTGAAGCTCGACATGCGAGGCTCGTTCATCGGTAACGAAAGCGTGCGGTTCGCCGGCGTGAAACTGGGGCTGGAGCATGCGGGCAGGGTGCAGTACGGCATCGGCTACAGTTTCCTGCTGTCACCCGTGGAGAACACCGTCCTCGTTCCGGGGCTCGGTGAAGTGGCCACGCGGCTGCGCCTCGGCTACGTGACACCGTATTTCGAGTTCGCCTTCTACCAGAAGGACAACTGGGAGCTGCGCATCCCCGTGCAGTTCGGCATCGGCAGCGGAAGCGTGGTGTACGAGGACGCTGAAGGCCGCAAGCGCAAGCTCCAGCACAGTGGCGTGTTCCTCTATGAGCCGAGCATGACCGTACAATACCGCTTCCTGAAGTACTTCGCCATCGGCGGTGGCTGGGGCTACCGGCTCGTGCTGCGCAGCGCGCCGCTGGCGGATGGGCTTACCGCACCGATCTACACCTTCGGACTGCGCGTGTTCTTCGGTGACTTGTGGCGGGATATCCGACCCGAACCGGCGGACAACCAATAGGGGATGCTCCGTCTTGAAGGCATGAGAATGCCGCGCTCGATCACCCTTGTACCCTTTCTTCTTGGTTGCCTGTTGGCCAATGCGCAAACAATGTTCATACCGGACCCCTATCTGCGGGGGTGGCTGAACGAAGCGAAGCCCGGGAGCGTGGATGCGGACGGGTACTGCGACACGCTGAACTGGAACGCGGTACCGCCGAACAGCGCGTCGTTCAACTTGTGGGATGTTCCGAACAATACTACGGTGGACCTGGAGGGCATCCAATACCTGAAGTTGAACGGACTGGACGTGAAGGATGAGGAAGCGAGCAACATCACGGTGGATTGGCCGGGCCATCCGCGCGTGAACACGAACATGACCATAGAAGGTGTGGATGTGAATTTGTTCACCGGGGCGTTCTATCCGTTGCCAGACACCTTGGATTGGTTCACCTGCGATGCGTGCGGCATGACGCAATTGCCCGCCATGAACGAAGGGGTCGACCTGCACATGTTGAACGTGGACCTCAGCGGCCAGACGCTGATCGTGCCGGAAGGACTCTACCGGCTGAGCTTCATGAATTGCGGTATCACTGAAGTGCCGCCCTTGCCCACCGGTCTCGGCCAACTGAACCTGGCGGATGATTCGCTGACCATATGGCCCGCATTTCCCAATTCGCTGCGATCGCTCTATGCCGATCGTGTAGGCCTGGACTACCTGCCGCCCATGCCGCCGCAGTTGTTGTATCTGGTCTTCCGCCACAACAATGCGAGCACCTTGCCCACGATGACCGATGCGTTGAAGACCGCGGACCTGTCGTACAACGCGTTCACCTCCATACCCGCTCTGCCCAATTCGGTGACCACCCTTTTCGTGCGCAACAACCCGATCACGGAGGTGAGCGGATTGCCGGCTGAACTGGAATACCTGGAATTGGACAGTTGCCCGGTAACCACCATCACAACGTTGAACGATAGCCTGTTCTCGCTGAACCTGCGTCCTGCCGATCTGCTCACCTCGTTGCCCGCGCAGTTGCCGCCGTTGATGGGGCAGTTGCGCATACCCGGGGCCAGCGCGATCAGTTGCATTCCACCGCTGCCGCAGAGCATGATCGCGTTGTGGTTGTACGGTACATCGGTACAATGCCTGCCGAACATCCCACCCAACCTGATCACGGGTACCGGTGAATACCAGCTCGGCATTGAAGCGGTCGTTTGTGATCCCGGCGGCTCGCCGTGTCCCACGGCGGAACCGAAGATCAGCGGGCATCTGTTCGATGATGTCAATGAGAACGGCGTTCTCGACGGCGGCGAAGCCCCCCGGCCGAACAGCGTTGTGGTGGCCCAACCCGGCAACTACCTGGCGGGTGCGGACATGAACGGGCGGTATGTACTGCCCGTGGATATCGGCACGTTCAATGTGACGGGTGTACCGGACCTGTATGAGACGGTGACCACGGCACCTTTCGCTGTCACGCTCACCTCGCCGGGCGAAGTGGATTCATTGAACGATGTCGGTTTCCAGTTGCAACAAGACGTGTATGATCTGGTGGTGGAAGTGGAAGGAACACCAGCACGACCAGGGTTCGGATGCGATGTCTGGTTGCATGTGCGCAACGTGGGCACGGAGACTACAGCGGCGGCAGTACAATTGACGCATGATGTTGTCTTGGTATACGCAGGCGCTTCAGAGGCACCGGGAACCATCACAGGGAACATCCTGTCGTGGAGCGTCCCCGCATTGGCCCCGGGTGCGAGCTGGTCAGTGAACACGTACTACACGGTGCCGGTGGGTACGGCTTTGGGCACGCCATTGCTGCACACTGGCGCGGCGGTCCCCGATCAAGCGGACCAGTCACCGGCGGACAATACGGTGGTGATGAACGATGTGGTGGTGGGCAGCTACGACCCCAACGACAAGCGCGTGGAGCCCGAGGTGCTTTCCCCGGACGAAGTGCTTGCCGGGAAGCGGGTGGAATACGTGGTGCGTTTCCAGAACACGGGGACCTTCGCAGCAGAGCGCGTGCTGATCACCGACACGTTGAGCGCGGATCTGCAATGGGCCACGATGCGCGAACTGGCAAGCAGCCATGTCAACGCATGGCACATCCGCCACGGTGTGCTGCATGTGGTCTTCGAAGGCATCAACCTGCCGGACAGTACGAGCGATGAGCCCGGCAGTCATGG
>JAGODO010000306.1 GCA_017998165.1 Flavobacteriales bacterium
GCCATTGCCTGCGGCAGCGGGGTGCAGGGTCCGCTGGTATACGGCACCTCGATCCACGCGAGCCCCATGGTCAAAAGCCTGAGCCGCTTCAGCCCCTATGCGGGCATCATTTCCCACGTATCCGACGAGTCGACGGCCACAGGCTACTGGAAGCCTTTCACCGGCGGCTCGTGTATAGACCAACAAGCGGGTATCTTCTACTGGTCGGGTGCCGGTAGTGTGATCATGGGCTTCAGTTTGACCACGGGGGAAGTTGTCCATGAGGGTTTCTACACGGGTGGCGAACTGCATTTCAGCGAGCACTTTTCCACATGCGCTTGTCTTTCCACGGCTGTCCCCTACACCGCTGCGACCGACTGGAGCGTGCGGGTTGACCCCGATGGCGCATATTTGCAGGTGTTGGCCGGACCCCGAACAACGCGACCCGCCCGTTTGAGCATTTTCGACACGATGGGCCGGTCGATCCGCTCACTGAGCGTGGCCGCTGGCGATGTGGTTCCTATCGCTGACTTGGCCGCGGGTTGTTTTCTGTACCGGCTGAATGCCGCGAACGATGCGACCCGATCGCTCGCATCAGGGAAGTTCGTGAAAAACTGACGTGTGCCCGAACGGACGCGTACAGGTCCCACAACTGGCGCGAGCGTCAGTCAAATGGCGCAAGCAAAGTTACCGGATCAACGCTTGAACGCCACACGCCCGAAGGACAGGCATCTCTCCTTGTTCGGCCCTTTGCATTTGCCGTTCTCCCACGGCAGGAAATAGAACAGGTCGTCGTTCACGTAGAAGGCCTTGTGTGATACCAGGAGGAGCGGCGGATCCGTGGGCCACGCCCAGGCCTCATCCTGGACGGTGCCGTCCAAGGCCACGGTGCGCACCACGATCGTGCTCTCCTTCTCGTAGTCCTCGATGGGCTTGATGTCACGCATCGTCTTCGCCCCGATGTTCTCCTTGTGGTCGTTGTAGATGAAGTACAGCTTGTTCCCGTCGAAGAGCTCGTAGTGGCTGTAGTGGTTCTCCATGCGGTTGTTACCGGCCTGGTCCTTCAGGATCACGCGTTCCCATAGCACGCTACCGTCCGCGGCGTAGCGGATGATGATCAGGTTGCCTTCCTTCCGCAGCTTGTTCCATTGGCCCCGGTCACCGAAGATGCCCAGCGCACCGCCGTCCGGCAGCGCGTGCAGTTTCAGCGCGTAGTAATTGTCCAATCGCTTCGAGGTGGTGAGCTTGGGGTCCTCCAACCAGCTGTTCAGGAATGCGGTGCTCAGGGGCGCCACCTTCATCACCTTCGTCGCGGGATCGCGCGCGTCGAACTTGGCGAAGTAGGTGCTGCTCAAGTGCGTGCTGATGCCCTTGTTCATCTCGTCCACCAGCCCGATCACCATGATCTCCTGCTTGTCATTGAAGTCGAACGAGGCGCCCAGCCGCTGGCCCCCGCCGGGCGGGATCATGAGGTCATGCTGCGTCATGTTACCGCTGCCGTTCTCGAAGAAGAGGATGCTCTGCTTGTAGTAGTCGCCCGGATAGCGGGCCTTCTCCTCCTCGTTCAGCCGGAGGCTCACATACATGTACACGTTCCCGGCATCGTCCACGCGATACTGCTGGAAGGTGATGTCCTCCCCCTTGTAGCCCGCCAACTGCACCTCCTTGCTCCAGAGTTGCTTCAATTCCGTGTCCATCACCTTCACGGTGAACTTCACCGGATCCTTCGGCCAGTAGTTGATGTTGCGGTAGGTGGCTATGCGGCCACGGCCACGGGAGAAGGTCACATCATACACACCTTGCTTGTTGTTGGTCACATCGCGGATCGCGTCCACCTCCACCGGCGCGGCCAGCGGGTTGCCATCGCGGTCGATGCGCGTGGCGTACAGGGTGTTCACATCCGCTTTCTTATCGTGGTAGGAGGAGAAGAGGCAGATGCCGCCCTGCGTGGCCTGGATGCCCTCGAACAGCTGCTGCTTCCCCTCCACGCCGGGAACCGCGAGCAATTTGCTCAGCTCCAGCGCGCACGTTTTCCGGTCGTAGCGGTTGAACAGCACCTTCTGGTCCGGATAGGTGCCGGTATGCGCCTGCACGAAGAAGGAGCTGGCATCCTCCGCGAATACGCGGTCCACAGCATAGTCCTCCTTGTCGTAGCCCGTGCACACGTGGAATTCCGTTTGGGCATGGAGCGCAGAATGGAAAGTGACCAGCAGCAGGAAGGCGAGGATCGGGCGCATGCAAGGACCGGGGCTTGGTGGTTCAGGGGTGGCGTGGGAAAGGTAGCGGAGCCGGAACGCATCGAATGCCAGAAGCCCTCCGCCTTGGCGCTGCCTGCGGTGGCGGGAAGACTTGCGGTAGCGTGGGACGCTCGCTCGCCGCATCAAGAAGGTCTTCTACCGCATGCAAAGGAACTGCACGGGGGCGAGGACATTGCGCGCGGCTTGGGCACTGCGTCGGCTATGCACTCTTCCTCCTCCGCATCTCCGCCAGTATCAACCCCAGTTCCCTGCCCGTCTGCCCGCGCGCGCTGGTGTTCTCGTTCGCACGGCGCAGGAGGTAGGGCATCACCTCGCGTACCGGGCCGTAGGGAACATATTTCGCCACGTTGTAGCCGGCGGCGGCCATGTTGTAGCTGATGTTGTCGCTCATGCCGAGCAGCTGCGCGAACCACACGCGCCGGTCGTTCTTCGCCAGGCCGCGCTCGGCCATCAGGCGCGCCATGAGCAGGGTGCTCGCCTCGTTGTGCGTGCCCACGCAGACGCTTATCCCCGGCCGGCCATTCAAGCCGGGGACCCCGAAGTGGTCCGCGCAGAAGCGCAGGGCCGCGTCATAGTCCCGGTCGCTGGCGGCCTTGTCCGGCTGTATCGGGTCCGGGTAGTTTTTCTCCGCCGCGCGCGCGCGTTCCTTTTCCATGTAGGCACCGCGCACCAGTTTCACCCCGAGGTGGTAGCCGCCCTTTTCCGCTTGGGCGAGCGCGGTGCGCAGGAAATCCAGCCTGTCGTGCCGGTAGTGCTGGATGGTGTTGTACACGATGGCGCGTTCCTTATTGAAGCGCTCCATCATGCGCTCCACGAGCGCATCGATGGCGGGCTGTATCCAGCTCTCTTCGGCGTCCACCAGGATGGGCTCTCCCGCATCGTACGCGGCCTGACAGAGCCTGAGCATGCGCGCCTCCACGCGCGACCATTCCACCTGTTCCTCCGGTGCCAAGGCACCGGCGCTCTTCTTTTCCAGCAGCGCGAAACGCGAGATGCCGGTGGGCTTGAACACGCTGAAGGGGATCTCTTTGTGCTCCTTCGCCGCGGCGATGGTGCGCAGGATCTCCTCCACGGTATGGTCCAGCGTGTCCTCGTCCTCCTGGCCCTCCACGCTGTGGTCCAGGATGGTGCCTACGCCGCTCTTCGCCAGGCGCGCGGAGGTGTGGAGACTTTCCTCGATGGTCTCGCCGCCGACGAACTGCTTGAAGATGGTGGCCTTGATGGCCCGCTTGATGGGCAGGCGCAATGCGAGCGCCGCCGTCGTGGCCCAGCTGCCCACGGCCGTTACGGTGGGGTTGCCGATGATGCGGAAGAGCTGCTGCGCCCGCCACAGGTCGCCGTCGCGCATGTGGGCGAAGGCGATGCGCGTATCGCCCAGGTCGGGGAGTGCTTCCACAGAGGGCGGTTGTCCGGTGCTGATCATGGATGGCTTCAAAGGAACGGATCCGGAGAATGTGTCCGCGGATCACGGGCATGAACGCGGATAAACCCGCGCTTGGCCAGCAGGGTTCCACGTGTCCTCCCTATCTGTGTCCATCTGCGTCCATCCGTGTCCATCTGCGGTACAAACACAGGAATGCAGCGCCCTGCGGGCGCTGGGTTCGGGCATTTCAACCACGGATGAACGCGCATGAACACGGATAGCCGCAGATGGATCAAAGCCCATCGCATACCGTCGAATAGAACAGGGACTATCCGTGTTCATCTGTGTTCATCCGGCCGGACTTGGCCTGCCCCGGCGAAGGCCGGGGTGGTTGTATTTCAGCGGCTTGCCGCTGTTAAGGGAACGGCCGCCATCAAGGGGTTAAGACCCGATAGCCCTGCGCGTCATCTGCGGATAGACCATTCGATCGGCGGTTGCCCACCATCTTTGACCGCTGCGGCACCACCATGTCCAGAACACGTCTTTCCGTGGAAGAATTCAATGCGGGGGAACACCTCGTGCGCATCGGCGATGGTGCGCTCGTGGCCCTGGAGCGCGCGATGGCCCGCGACCTGCGCCCTTCCCAGGGCTTCATCCTCGGCGACGAGAACACACTGCGCCTCTGCTACGGCGAGCTCATCGGCCATGTGCCCGCGCTCACCGATGCGCAGACCATCGAGGTGCGCAGCGGCGAGCGCAGCAAGGACATCGAGGTGTGCCGCGCCCTCTGGAGCCACTTGGCCGAACGGGGCGCCGACCGCACCGCACTGCTCGTATGCCTCGGCGGCGGCGTGATCACGGACCTCGGCGGTTTCGTGGCCGGGGCCTACATGCGCGGCATCCGCACGGTGCATGTG
>JAGODO010000037.1 GCA_017998165.1 Flavobacteriales bacterium
TGATCACGAACCACCTGGACGCTGATGCCCCGAAACTCGGGCTGGACCGTGAACGGCTCCGGGCACTCAACCCGAGGCTCGTACATGGTCACATACGCGGCTACGCGAACGACCCGGCGCGACCCGCCTACGACGTGGTACTTCAAGCCGAGACGGGATACATCGGCATGACCGGCACGGACAAGGACAACCCGGCCAAGCTGCCCATCGCGATGATCGATGTGATCGCCGCGCACCAGTTGAAGGAAGGACTGCTGCTGGCGCTCTGGAAGCGCGAACGCACCGGCAAGGGCGCCTATGTGGAAGTCTCTTTGGAAGAAGCCGCGCTCACGGGTCTGGTGAACCAAGCGAGCAACTGGCTGATGGCCAAACATGCGGCGCAACCCATCGGCACATTGCATCCCAACATCGCGCCGTACGGGGAGGTGTTCGCCTGCGCCGATGGCGGTCGTATCGTCCTGGCCATCGGCAGCAATGAACAGTTCAAGGCGCTGTGCCAGTTGCTGGACCTCTCCCATCTGGTACATGACCAGCACTTCAGCACGAACGCCAAGCGCGTGACGAACCGCAACGTGCTCGCCCAGATGCTGGCACCAGCGATCGCCGGGATGCCGCGCGATGAACTGCTCGACCGTTTCACGCGGGCGGGCGTACCTGGAGGTGCCGTGAATTCCATCGATGAGGCGCTAGGCTCGGCCGTGGCGCGGAACCTCGTTCTCGAAGAGATGATCGATGGCGTGCGTACCCTGCGTATCAGCGGCAACGCCTTCCGGATCGAAGACTACTGAGCCTTCTTGCGCGCCGCTTTCAGCGCGCGTTCCATCACTTGGGCGACGCGTCCGGCCTCTTCCTTGGTAAGGCCCTTGCCGATGGCCACTTTTTTTCCCGCGTGCTCAAAACCGAGGCGCTCCCCACCGATCACCCAGAAACTATCGTTCAACTGCCACTTCCACGAGGTCTCGTCCACCTGGATGGGACCGAAGCGCTGGATGTTGTCCACGAAGTAGTCGTGGGCGCGGCCATAACCGAAGATGCTGTCCTTGATGGTGAGGGTACCTTCCTTCAGGCGCCACAGCTCGAACCCTTTCAGACGCCAAAGCACCACACGGCCGATGCGCAGTTCGAACCACGCCCAGAAGGCGAGCATCAGCAGGAGACCTTGGTGGGTTTCCCGCTTCGCCTGAGGCTGTGCGAGCTCATAAGCGAAGTAGGCCCCGCACAGTGTCCACGCGACGAACCACACCACGAGCAACGCTTCCTTGGGCCGCGTGAGCCGCGCCGTGATCACCACGCTCAGGCCGTCGGCCTTGTGCTCCACACTCACGCGCTCACTGATGAGGTCCATCACTTCCCGTTGATACCGGCCAATACCTCCGCGTACAAGGCCTCATAGAGCGGTAGCACCTTGTCCACGCTGAAGCGCGCAGCTTCTTGCAGCGCTCCCTTCCGATAGCGCTCGAGGGAACCTGCCGAACCCAGGATCTCCAGCGCGTTCTTGGTCATGTCCGCCACGTCCCCGACAGGGCTCAAGAGCCCGCTCACCCCATGGGTGTTCACTTCGGGGGTACCGCCCGTGTTGGTACTGACCACCGGCACACCGCAGGCCATGGCCTCCAGAGCGGCGAGACCGAAGCTCTCCGTTTCACTGGTCAACAGGAACAGATCGCAGCTCGCTACGATCTCCTCCGGAGCTGTCATCTTCCCCATGAACACGACCGCATCGCAATCCTCCGAACGGCACATGCCCTCGATACGGACACGGTCCGGCCCATCGCCGATGAGCAGCAAACGCGCGGGTATCTTCTCCCGCACGCCCAGCAGCACACGCACCACGTCCTCCACACGCTTCACCGGCCGGAAGTTGCTGACGTGAACGAGCAACTTCTCGCCGTTGGGCGCGAAACGCGTCCGCAAGGCCGCATCCGCCTTGCCCGCATAGCGGTCCAGCCGGATGAAATTGGGGATCACACGGATGTCTCGCTTCAACGGGAAGTGCTCGTAGGTATCGCGCCTCAGACTCTCGCTTACCGCAGTCACCGCGTTGCTGCGCTCCATGGCGAAGGTGATCACCGGCTCGAAGCTGGCATCCCGCCCGACCAGCGTGATATCCGTACCGTGCAACGTGGTGATGAACGGGATGCGCACCCCGTGCGTGGCAAGTATCTGCTGGGCCATCCAGGCCGCGCTGGCGTGCGGGATGGCATAATGCACGTGCAGCAGGTCCAGTTTCTCGTGCTTCACCACATCCACCAGCTTGCTGCTGAGCACGAGTTCGTAGGGCTGGTAGTCGAACAGCGGATAGTCGCTCACGCGCACCTCGTGGTAGAACACGTTGGCCAAGGCGTGTGGCAGCCGCACCGGACGGTCGTAGGTGATGAAATGCACCACATGGCCCTTTTCGGCCAGCGCCAGTCCGAGTTCCGTGGCTACCACGCCGGAGCCTCCGAAGGTGGGGTAACAGACGATGCCGATGCGCATGGGGCGCGAAGATCGCTTCTTCGCAACTTCGCCGCCCTGCCTTCGGACCAGAAGGTCCGGTCCCCGAAGAATGTCTCGCCTGCTCATCAAGAACGCCAAGGCACTTGTCGGCACCCACGCTGCGGGTGTGACGCGGGTCGGCGGCGAGGACATGGCGCGACTCCCTTTGGTGGAGGACGCATGGCTCCTCGCGGAGAACGGGCGGATCGCCGCGTTCGGCCCCATGTCCACCTGGCCGGGGGTACACGACTGGAACGACCTGGAAGTGATCGATGCCACGGACCGCTATGTGCTGCCCGGTTGGTGCGACCCACACACGCACACGGTGTTCGCCGCGCCCCGCGAAGAAGAGTTCGTGATGAAGATCAAGGGGGCGAGCTATCAGGATATCGCCGAAGCAGGAGGAGGCATCCTGAACAGCGCCAGGAAGCTCCGTGCGATGGATGAGGACACTCTCTTCCAGCATGCACAGGTTCGATTACTGGACATGATGCGCCAGGGCACCGTAGCTGTCGAGATCAAGAGCGGATACGGGCTCTCGTTGGAAAGCGAACTGAAGATGCTCCGGGTCGCAAGGCGCTTGGGCGCGGCCTTGCCGCTGCGGGTGAAGACCACGCTCTTGGCCGCACATGCTTTACCGGAAGAGTTCAGGCAAGACCGCGAAGGCTATGTGCGCATGATCACGGATGAACTGCTGCCGGCGGTAGCCGCTGAAAACCTCGCCGACTTCGTGGACGTCTTCTGCGAGACCAACTACTTCACCGTGGCCGAGATGGAGCGCGTGCTGGAAGCCGGCGCGCGGCAGCAACTGCGCGGCAAGGTGCATGTGAACCAATTCACCAGTTTGGGCGGTATCGCGGCCGCTGTGGCGCACGGCGCGCTTTCCGTGGACCATTTGGAAGTGATGGAGGAAGCCGACCTGCGGGCCCTGCAAGGATCCGCGACCATCCCCACGCTCCTCCCCTCCTGCTCGTTCTTCCTGCGCATCCCCTATGCCCCCGCCCGCGCGTTGATCGATCGCGGATGCGCGGTGGCCCTCGCCAGCGACCATAACCCGGGCAGCACGCCCAGTGGCAATATGAACCTGGTGCTGTCGCTGGCATGCATCCAATTGCGCATGCTCCCCGAGGAGGCGTTGAACGCCGCGACCATCAATGCGGCCGCGGCCATGGGCCTCGAACAGGAACTCGGCAGCATCACCCTCGGCAAACGCGCGAGCTTCATTCTCACGCGGCCGGTACCTTCGCTCGCTTTTCTGCCCTACGCCTTCGGCTCCGACCATATCGACACCGTGATCATTGATGGAAAGCCCGTCCGAACAGGGGACGCCCTCACCTGAGCATCGGCCCCAACGCCCGGCGGCGCTTGAACTGGGCAACGGACTGGCCATCTTCCTGCTGGTCCTTCTCGTCTTCCTCGCCGCCCAGTCCATCTTCCTGGTCGATCGTGTGATCCGCACCACGCCGGAACTGAATGCGCGCGGTTTCTCCATGGCGATGTTGGAGGACGAACTCTTCCAGGAACGGGCTCAGGACCTCAGCGATGACGGGGATACCGTGAGCCGGGTGTCGCTCTGGTCGGGTCTCTCATCCTTGGCCGTGCTGCTCCTGTTCACGTTCTGGTGGAAAAGGAAGCGCATGGTGGGCTTCCTCGGACTCCACCCACCTGCGCTCAGGCCAATGGCGGCTTGGACAGGGCTTTTCGTCGTGTGCCTCACGGCGATGGAACTGCTCGCCTGGCTGTTGCCCGAGATCGACAATTCGTTCATGGAGAACGTGCTCGCCACAGCGCACAACAAACCCCTGTTGTTCCTCGGGACCGCGCTCGTGCCGGCGCTCTTCGAGGAGTTCTTCCTGCGCGGCCTGCTCTTCGGGTCTTTGCGCCATGTGCTCGACAAGCACATGAGCATCGCGATCGTTTCCGGTCTGTTCACCGTCATGCATCTGCAGTACCCTTGGTACATGCTGTTGTTGTTCATCCTCCCGCTGGGCGTGCTGCTCGGCTATGCCCGTGCGAATACCGGATCCATCTGGACCTCCGTCCTGCTCCACTTCCTGAACAATTCCATCAGCCTCGCGCTGCCACAACTCCCCTGACCAGCCATGCCCAGGATCATCGAGTGCGTTCCCAACATCAGCGAAGGCCGCGACCGCGCGAAGATCGACGCGATCGCCGCCGTGGTAGAGACCGTGGAGGGTGTGCGCTTGCTGGATGTGGACCCCGGAAAAGCCACGAACCGTACCGTCATCACCTTCGTGGGCGAGCCCGGACCGGTCTGTGAGGCTGCCTTTCTGCTGGTGAAGAAAGCCCAGGAGCTGATCGATATGCGGAATCATACGGGTGAGCACCCGCGCTTCGGCGCAACGGACGTTTGCCCATTGGTGCCGATCAGCGGCATCACCATGGAAGAACTCGTGCCGTACGCGAAGAAGCTGGGGCAGCGTATCGGCGAAGAGCTCGGGATCCCGGTGTACAACTACGAGTATGCCGCGAGCGAGGAAAAGCGTCGCAACCTGGCCAACAACCGGGCCGGCGAATACGAGGGGTTGAAGAAGAAGTTGGTGGATCCGGCGTGGAAGCCGGACTTCGGACCCGCTGAATTCACCGCTTCGGTGGCCCGGAGCGGTGCTGTGGCCGTGGGCGCCCGCAAGCTGCTGGTGGCCTACAACGTGAACCTGAACACCACCAGTACCCGACGCGCGAACGCGATCGCCTTCGACATCCGCGAGGCGGGCCGCAAGGTGAAGCAAGCCGATGGCAGTGAAACGCAGGTGCCGGGCAAGCTCAAGTCCGTGAAGGGCATCGGTTGGTTCATTGAGGAGTACGGCATCGCCCAGCTTTCGCTCAACCTGACCGACCTCGATGTGGCCCCGATGCACGTGGCCTTTGATGAGGCCTGCAAGAGCGCGCTGGGCCGCGGTATCCGCGTGACCGGCAGCGAACTCGTCGGGCTGGTACCCAAACAGGCCCTGCTCGACGCGGCGGACTTCTACCTCCACCGCCAGGAGCGCAGCCTCGGCATCAGCGAGCGCGAGAAGATCAAGATCGCGGTGAAGTCCCTCGGGCTCGACGACCTGGCTCCATTCGATCCGGAGAAACGCGTGATCGAATACCTCTTGGCCGATGCCAAGGATGAACGCTTGGTCAACTTGGACCTGAAGCGTTTCAGCGAGGAGACCGCAGCGGAAAGCCCCGCACCGGGAGGTGGGAGCGTGGCGGCCTATGTGGGCGCGTTGGGCGCGGCGTTGGGCACGATGGTCGCGAACCTCAGCGCGCACAAGCGTGGATGGGACACGCGTTGGGAGGAGTTCAGCACCTGGGCCGTGAAGGGAGAAGCCTATCGCAACGAGTTGCTCCGCCTGGTGGATGAGGACACCCGCTCGTTCGACCGCATACTACAGGCCATGGGCTTGCCGAAGGACAGCGCCGAGCAGAAGGAGGCCCGCAAAACGGCCATCCGCGAGGCCACGAAGGGGGCCATCCTCGTACCGCTGCGTACCCTGGAAGTCTGCGTGGAGAGCATGGCGGTGATGAAGGCCATGGCCGAGAACGGCCTCAAGGCCAGCGTGAGCGATGCCGGTGTGGGGGCCATGTGCGCCCGCACCGGAGCCATGGGCGCCTACCTGAACGTGCGCATCAATTGCGCCGGCCTGGATGATGAGGCATGGAAGCAGGACGTGCTGGCCAAGGCCGAAAAACTCAAGGCTGAAGCGGAGCGCCTCGAAGCCGAAGTGATGACCATCACCCTGGACAAGGTCTGAGCTCCACCGAAGGCCACTTACGCGATCGGACAACACTCCCGCGCTCGCGCGCGTATACATTGTACGCGATGGTGTACAAGGCGACGTTCCGGCAGCGGTCCAGGAGGCTCCTGTACTTCTTCCCGTTCCAGCTCTTCGTCCTTCACCTGAAGAAGAACCATCTGCTCCTGCTCGTCTGGTTGGTGCTTTTCGGCTTCATCACCCAGGGCATGGGCATGAAGTACGGTGTGCCCTATCTCTTCCTGACCCCTGAGTATTTCGGGGCGAGCACGTTCTGGAGCTTCGGGATACTGGGCTTCGCCGTAGGCGGGTTCTTCACGGCGTACAACCTGTACAGCTATACCACCCACGCCTACCGCTTCCCTTTCATCGCCACCATCTCCAGGCCTTTCCTGAAGTTCAGCATCAACAATTCGCTGCTGCCGTTGCTGTTCGTGCTGACCTACCTCATCTGCTCCGCGCGGTTGCAGTTCACCAAGGAACTGGTCCCCGTCCCGCATATCATCATCAACCTGATCGGCTTCCTTTCAGGTATCGTGCTTTTCATGGCCGTTTCCATGATCTACTTCTTCCGGACGAACACGGACGTTCACAAGCTGCTCGGGCCGGATGCTGCGGAGCATCGGGCCCCAGAGCCCATGGAGGACATCCTGCCCTTCGGCCCTCCCGCCCAACAGCGGCACGAGCTGCGCAAGGCCACGCGCTGGTTGCGCCGCGAGCAACGTACGCGCAAGTGGAAAGTGGAACTGTACATGACCTCGCCATGGCGTGTGGCCCTGGCGCGGAGCAGCGCGCACTATGACAAGCTGCTGCTGCGCTCGGTCCTCTGGCAGAACCACATCAACGGCAGCATTTTCAGCATCGTACTCGTCGTCGCCTTCGTCGCGCTCGGCGCCTTCAGCGGATCGCCCGTGTTCGCCATACCTGCGGGTGCCAGCGTTTTCATGCTCTTCACCATCGTGCTCATGCTGTTGAGCGCGATGTACAGCTGGCTGAAAGGCTGGACCATCGCCCTGCTCATCGGCGTGGTGCTCGCCCTGAACCTCCTCAGCCTGAAGACCGACGCGTTCCTCTCGGATGCGCAGGCCTACGGCATGGACTATTCGGGAACGCCCGCGACCTACGACCGTATCGCGATCCACGACCTCGCTTGTGACACGGCCAGCGCCCGGAAGGACGCCGAACGGTTCACGGAGACGCTTGACCATTGGCTGGGCCACAATCAACGGCTGCCGAACGCGAACGCGAAACCCAAGCTCCTCATCGTGAACACCAGCGGTGGGGGCTCACGCGCCATGGTGTGGACCTTCCGTTCGCTGCAAGTGGCCGACAGCCTGCTGGGCGGCGGGCTGATGCAACGCACCGCGCTCATGACGGGCAGCAGCGGTGGCTTGATCGGCGCCGCCTATTTCCGGGAGGTGGAGGCCGGCCAGCGCGAAGGTGGCCCGCAGCGCGTGCAGGATCCCGCTCACCTCGACGCGATGAGCAGCGACATCCTGAACCCGTTGGGATTCAGTTTCGTGACCAACGACATGTTCATCCGGTACCGCAGGGTCCATGACGGTATGCGCTCGTACACCCTGGACCGGGGTTTCGCGTTCGAGCAACGCATCAATGAGCTTACCGACAGCCTGCTCGACATGAGGTTCTCGGATTTCGCAGAGGCCGAACAACGGGCGGAGATCCCCCTTCTGGTGATCTCACCGGCGAGCTTGAATGACGGCCGCCGTTTGATCATGAGCGCACAGCCCGTGGCGTTCCTCACCAACATCGCCGCGCAGGGCCGGATCAATACGGCGAACGAACCCGAGAGCATCGAGTTCGGCAAGCTCTTCGCCGCCCAGGACGCCCAGCGGATCAAGCTCACGAGCGCGCTCCGCATGAGCGCTTCCTTCCCCTACATCACCCCGGTGGTGAGCCTGCCCAGCGAGCCCAGGATGCGGGTGATGGATGCCGGTGTGCGTGACAACTACGGCTATCGCACCACGGCGATGTTCCTGTTCACCTTCCGCGAATGGATCGCCCGGAACACGAGCGGGGTGGTGATCCTGCAGATGCGCGACAAACAGCGCGAGCTCGAGGTGAAGCCGGTGAACAGCTCCCTGGTCGGCCGGTTGCTCGATCCCGTTGGATCGGTATACGACAACTTCGTGAAGAGCCAGGACCAGGACTACGACCTGATGATGAAACAAGCCGAGGCCTGGTGCGCGTTCCCCGTGGACCTGGTGGACCTGTCCCTGCGCCACGACGATGATGACGAGATCAGTCTGAGCTGGCATCTGACCGCCATCGAAAAAAGACAGGTGCTGCAGACCATTTCATCCCCGGACAACCAGACAGCGTTCGCACGATTGCGCGAACTGGTGCTCGGGAGCACCCCGCTGGTCAGCGCACATGTGCCGCCCGGAACCGCAACAGACCCGGAAGCGGCGACCGTTGAACGTCGCTGAGCAGCATGCCCTCGTCCGCCAGTGCGGAGCGCAAGAGTCCGCTCATTCCGTAAGCGACGGATCCCGTGGCGACGATCCTGGCGCGCTGGCTCTCATTGAAAAACGTTCTCAAAAGGCGCGCGAGTTCCTTGAATCGCGACGCAACGAGCTCCGCTGCCCACGGATGGTCGAGCGATCCTGCCAACACGCCGGTGAAGGACGCCAGCCATGCTTGCGGTGAGCCGCCGCGATAGAGATGTTCCACGACCTCCGCCGTGTTCGTCCCACCGGGCCAGATGCGTTCCAGGAGATCCCGGGGCATCCGCCCGCGCAACGCGGCCCGCAACAAGTGCTTGCCGATATCCGCGCCACTGCCCTCATCTCCCAATATGTATCCGATCGATGGCATGGGTTGATGGACGATGGCGCCATCATACCAGCCCGCATTCATCCCTGTGCCCAGAATAAGCACGAGGCCTTCGCTCCCGCCCAACAAGCCATGCGCCGCACCGACGAGATCGCTGGCAACGTCCACACGCGCGTTCGGCCAGATGGATAACAGCGCCTCCGCCATGCGCTTGGCGCGCTCATAGGTGCCACAGCCGGCCCCATAAGCGAACAGATCATCCACACCGATGCCCTCGGCAGCGAAGCGCTCGCTCACCGCACGCATGAACGCATCCGGCTCTCCTACCGCCGGGTTGAAGCCCGGCAGCCCGTCGATCATCACCGGCTCAATCCCGGCCCCCAGCACACCCCAGCGCGAAGAGGTGCCGCCGATATCGGCTACGACCGTCGATGCCATGCCCTAAAGGTAGCCCCGCAAAAGCCCGTCAGCCGTTGAACAGGAAGTGGTTCGGGCTTACGAGACCGTTCTTCACGGCGTACAACACCAGGCCTGCCGTGCTGTTCACGCCCAGCTTTTGCATGATCTTCTTGCGGTGCGTCTTCACCGTGTGGGCGCTCAGGTTCAGCCGGTCGGCGATGCGGGTGTATGACCCTCCTTCAGCGATCAGTGCGATGATCTCGGCTTCGCGTTTGGTGATGGTCACCGGTTCGCAGGTGAGCGGGGCGTCGATGATCCTGCGCACATCGATGGAGGCCCGCTCGATGGCCTCGATGATCTGCCCGCAGAAGAACTTCTCGCCATCGGCGGTCATGAGCACCGCATCGATGATCTCCTGCACGTCGCAGTCCTTCTTGATGTAGCTGGTCACTCCACCGCGCAGAGCGTTCACCAGGGCCAGGCGGGAGGGATCGGGCGTGATCGCGACGAACCGCGTACGCTTGCTGCGCAGCAACCCATCGCGGATCACATCAGGACCAAAACCCTTCGCGGTGTGATCGATCAGCACCACGTCCGGTTTCTCGCGCACAAGCAGTGCCTGCAACTCGATCGGATCGCGTGCTTCACCGACCAGCCGCACCCGGGGCACCTCCTTGAAGATGCTGCGGAGACCGATGAGCGCGAGCTCACTCTGGTCGGCGAAGAGGACACGTACGGGCATGGGTCGTTTAGAATGATTCTAAACGGAGGCGAATCTATACGTGCTCATGTCACCTCCGCGTCAGAGTTCTCCACCGGTGTTCGTTGGTCGATGCGGAACGTTCGCCCTTCGTCGGCCAGAATGGTTCCAGGAAAAATGGACAGCGCTTCCGCGAGGAGCACGCGATTGTCCTTATAGCGTGAACTGAAATGACCGAGCAGAAGTTTGACCACGCCGGCCGATGAAGCCATCATCGCGGCCTGCTTGGCCGTGCTGTGACAGGTCTCCTTCGCGCGATCGGCCAGTTCCTCGGTGAAGGTGGCCTCATGGTACAGGAGGTCGATGCCTCTCAGATACTCCACCAGTTCCGGTGCGAAGGCGGTGTCAGAACAATAGGCATAGCGTCGGACGGCGGGCGGATCCAGCGTGAGGTCCTTGTTGGGCACCACGGTCCCGTCCGGCAGTACCAGGTCCTCACCGGCTTTCACGGCCCCGCGCGCGAAATGCGGGATATCGCCGATGCGCTCCTTCCGCAGCCGTCTCGGTTGTGGCTTCTCGCGGAACAGGAAACCGGTCGTCGGGATACGGTGCTTCAACTTCAAGGTGAGCACTTCCGTGTACCCATCGGCATACACGCATAGGCCGCTCTCATGCGCGAGCGCATGTATCGCGAGCGGATAGCGCAGATACGTCCGCGATGCGCGCAACTGCACATCGATCACCTCACGGAGTTCCGGTGGGCCATAGATGGCCAAGGCGTTCAGCCGGCCGTTGAGGTGCATGCTGCTGAGCAGGCCCATCAGCCCCAGATAGTGGTCGCCGTGCATGTGGCTGATGAAGATCGCGGTGATGCGATTGAAATTCACTTCGGCCTGGCGCAAGCGCTCCTGTGTGCCTTCACCACAATCCACGAGGTAGAGGTGCTCATGGATATTGATCAGTTGCGCGCTGGGGAAGCGGCCCCGCGCCGGAAGCGCAGCACCGGTGCCCAACGTGGTCACTTCGAACCGCATGGTAGCGATGATAAGCAAAAGGCCCCCGCCGAACGGCGGGGGCCTTCCCAACTCATTCAAACAACCCTCAATTCACGACCAGTCGGCTCGTGAAGGTGTGCCCTCCGGCTTCCACCGTGTAGAGATAAACGCCGCTCTCGAGTTCGGCCGCATCAAATAGCTGTGCGTTCATGCCCTGCTTCCCCGCGACCGTCCGATCCCACAACTTCTCCCCTACGAGGTTGAAGACCTGGATGCGGGCCTTCGTCGCGCGCGCAAGGTTGAACATGAACGTCGTACTGCCGATGGCCGGATTGGGAACGGCCCGCACATCGGATGGCTTGTTGACAGAGATCGCATGCAGTCCGGCATTGTCCTCAGCGATCGTTATGCGGTACCCCACGAACGATTGCTCGACCTGGGCGAACCCGCCCAACGCGTAGGCGAGAACATTGATGGTCATGTCATACACCCCCGCTGCGGTGGGTGTTCCCTGAATGAGGCCACAACCGAGCTGATCGGTGAGGAAGGTGCAAGTCGCGCCGGTCTGTGAGTTGCATATGACCGCAAGACCCGGCGGCAGATTGTCCACGCCCGTGAGCGCCACGGAGTCGATATTGATACCCGTAAAGTCCGGGTTCACGAGACCGGCGTCCATCGGGACGAGGATATTGAGCGTGTCGCTGTAGAACACGTTCAGCACACCGGAAGCGAAGTTCTCGGTGGTGTCCGGCCACACGCCGTAGATGCTGTCAGCATACAATTGGTTCGGCACGCATTGGCCAAAACCGTTCAAGCTGGAGACGAGCAGACCGGAAACGAGTACTGATTTCTTCATGCGGTATTCCCTTGCGGGGATCGATGGGTCTATTGTCCTTTCTTCACGTCCTTCTCGATCTCCTCCATGAACAGGAGGTCAACAGCCTCGTTCGCCGTGGGGGTGATGGAGAGCACGCTTTCAAGTTGACTGATCTGCACCAGCTTCAGCACGGGCTCCTGCAAGGCGCATACCACCAGTGTGCCGCCGACGCTTTTGCACAGTCGATTGGCCACGAGCAGGGCGCTCAGGCCACTGCTGTCGCAATATCGCGTGCCGCCCATATCGATGATCACGTTGCGCACGCCGGTCTTGTTCAAATAGACCAGCTCGCTCTTGAGCTCCGGCGCACAAGTGGTGTCCAGTTTGTCCACGTTGCTCTTGATCAACGTGTATTTGCCTTTGTCCTCTATCGTGAAATTCATGGCGGTGCTTTTGGGAAGCGTTGCGGCCAAAGATAGTCGCGCGACGGGACGATGCCGACGGTCGGAAACCCGCGCCTAGTGCGGACGGCGTATGTGAGCGGCCAGCAGGTACAGCACCGCCATCCTTACAGCCACGCCGTTTTCCACCTGATCCAGGATGATGCTGTCCGCGTGGTCCGCGATGTCGGAAGTTATCTCCACGCCCCTGTTGATAGGTCCCGGATGCATGATGGTGACCGGTTTTCCGATACGGGCGTACCGTTCCCCGTCCAACCCGAAGAGCATGGCGTACTCGCGCAGACTCGGGAAGTTGGCGATGCCGTCGCTCCCCTGCCGCTCCAGTTGGATGCGCAACATGTTGGCCACGTCGCACCAACGCAAGGCTTTGTCCAGGTCGTGTTCCACGCGGACACCCAAGGCTCCCACATGGCGCGGTATGAGCGTGGTGGGTCCGCAGAGCATGACCTCCGCCCCCAGTTTTTTCAGGCAATGGATATTGCTGAGCGCGACGCGGCTGTGCAGGATGTCTCCCACGATGAGCACCTTGACACCTTTGACCTTGCCCAGCTTCTCGCGGATGCTGTAGGCGTCAAGCAGGGCCTGGGTCGGGTGCTCGTGCGTACCGTCTCCGGCGTTCACGATACGGGCATCCACATGCTCGCTCAGGAACAGGGCGGCACCGGGGTCCGGATGGCGCATCACCACCATGTCGACTTTCATCGCCAGGATGTTGTTCACCGTGTCGATGAGCGTCTCCCCCTTCTTGGTGCTGCTGCTGCTGCTGGAGAAATTCAGGACGTCCGCGCTGAGGCGTTTCTCGGCGAGTTCGAAGCTGATGCGCGTACGGGTGCTGTTCTCGAAGAACAGGTTGGCGATGGTGATGTCCCGCAGCGACGGCACCTTCTTTATCGGACGAGCGAGCACCTCTTTGAAGCCGTCCGCCGTGCGGAATATCAGGTCGATGTCCTCGGCACTCAGATCCTGGATCCCCAGCAGGTGATCGGTGCTCAGCTGTTCCGCGTGCCCGCCGAAGCCGCTATGGTGCGAAGCCGGGGTCATGCGTCCGGGGATGTGGCTCGCGACGAAGGCTTGGTGACCTCCCGTTCATCGGCGGTGTACAGCAACACGCGGTCCGCGGCATCGCTGCCTTTCCATTCCACCTTCACACGCTGGCCATCGATGCTGTCCACCCATTTGCCCACATAGTCCGGCTGGATGGGCAGTTCGCGGCTGAACCGGCGATCGATGAGCACCATGAGTTGCACGCTCTCCGGCCGGCCGAAGCTGAGCATCGCATCCAGCCCGGCACGGATGCTGCGCCCGGTGTGCAGTACATCATCGATCAGCACCACCCGTTTGCCGTCCAAGCTGAAATCCAATTCGGTGGTTCCCGAGGGTGCCGTCACCGATCGCTGCCGGAAATCGTCCCGATGGAACGTGATGTCCAGTTCGCCGTATGTGACGATGCCCACGCCCGGGATCTTCTCCAACTCTTTCTTCAGGCGGCGCGCGAACAGCACCCCACGCGGCTGCAACCCTATGAGCGCTGTGCCCGACAGGTCGCCGTGATCCTCGATCATCTGGTGGCAAAGGCGCTGAAGCGTGAGCTCGAAAGCCCGGCCTTCAACGAGGGTAAGCGCCTGCATCGAGGGGCGAAGGTATCCCGGGCAAGTGAGTCGGCAACAACCGCCTCATTGACCACTTCCCGACCAGCTATCCGCTACTCACCTCGGATCAACGGTTCGCCCTCGGGAAACAGGAACGCATCCGGAAAGTCCGCCTGATCCGATGTCCAGGTTCGGGTTCTCCCGGTGACATAGTCCTTCTCGCTGAAGTGGAACGCGAACTCCTCGCCGAGATGTTCCACCCGGACGTCGATCGATAGCAGTGTGTCAAGCCGGCTGCCCTGCCACCTTAGCTTGAACCCATCACCACCACCTCCTCCGAGATAGGATCCGTACACGAACGTACTATCGAAAAGGAACCTGGGGTTCGGGAGTTGGTTCAACTGCGGGCACGTTCGGAAGTTCCCTTCCGGGCCTTCCCCGAGAGCCACGTAAACACGATTCTTCACACCAAAGCCCGACTCGCCATAGTACTCCCGCAGGTAGTCCAGGCGATCATCCGCGTTCAGATCGATCAATGTGTCTTCGCCCCCTCCGAAGCTGCCGCTCCTCAGGTCATCTCCGAGGGAATCCCGCAAGAACCGCTGGATACCGTGGATAGCCAAGGAGGTATCCGGGTAACGGAGAACCGAAGAACCCCGGGCCAACGTGTTGCTCGCGAAATTCTCCGCAACGACCACGTTCTCCACCCTGGCCGGTTCCTGGCAAGCGGCCAGCACAAGGAGGCACGTGGGCCACTTCATCGCAACAGCACGTTCGTCGCCCACAGCACCCACATGATGATGCCGCAGACCGCTCCTGCGAGCGCCAGCTTGAAACCGAGCGTGGAGCGGCGGATGCTCTTCGCCGAGTAACCGTGGCCGCGCTTGATCATCCAATTGCCCCAACCATGGAATGCGAGGGCCAACAAGGCCATGATCGTGGCCGGTACGCACAGGTGCCGTGCGAAGGCGAGCGGAATGCTCAACGCCCCGAAAACAAGCGTAACCTGTGAGAGCGGGAGCTTGCGGCTGTCCATGGTCGTTGTTTACCGCAGGTGGGTGGGGATGAACGCCGATGGACGCGGATCGGTTCGCGGGGCTCGGCTCCTGTTCCGAAGCGCTGCGAATATCTACTCGAAGGCCTGTGCGACGAACTGTTCATGCAGCGCGAGCACCTGTGGGATCACGAGTTCCTGGCCGTCGTTGCGGATGATGGAACCTGCCGCAGCGAGCCGTTGTTCCTCGCTGATCTGGTTGCGCATGCGTGCCCGCACCTGTTCCTCCGTGACACCATCGCGGGACATCACCCGCCGGATGCGCTCCTCTTCCGGTGCGGCAACGACAATGAGATGGTCCATCGATCGGTACCAGCCGGTGTCCACCAGCAGCGCCGCTTCCACGAGGACGTATGGCGAGCGTTGCTCATCCAACCACGCCCCCAACCGCTTGCGCACCGCCGGATGCGCGATGGCGTTGAGCTTCGCCAGTGCATCCTCATCGCGGAAGACCATGGATGCCAGTGCGGCACGGTCGAGTTTCCCCTGTGGATAAACGACCGCCCCGAACGTCTTGATCACCGCGTTTTTGACGGCCTCGTCCTCTTGTAGCAGGCGCCTGCTCTCTTCATCGGCGTCGAACACGGGGATGCCCAGCACCGCGAACATGCGGGCCACGGTGCTCTTGCCGCTTCCGATGCCGCCGGTGAGACCTACCTTGAACATGTGCCCATGTGCGCATTGGCCCATGTGCCTATGACCATCCGCTGCTCACCCATGCGCCACCATGGGCACAAGTTCACATGGTCGCATGGGCACATGAACTCAGGCCTTCGCCGTTTCCTCGGTCAGTTGCATCGTGCTGTCCATGGCGATGGCGCTTTTTTCGAAACGCAGCTTCACCCCATCGGCAGCCTCGATCAGCACGGTCTTGTCAGCGACCTCCACCACCTTGCCATGAAGCCCTCCGATGGTGACCACCTTGGTCCCCCGTTGGATGTTCTCCCTGAACTTCTTGGCGTCCTTGGCCTTCTTCTGCTGCGGCCGGAACATGAACAGGTACATCACCACGAAGATCGCGCCCATCATGAGCATCGTGCCCCAAGGACTCCCCTGGCCCGGTGCGCCGGCCTGGAGCAGAATGGAAAGAAGGATCATCTGTGTCTCGCGTGTATGGTCGGCCTTGGCCGGTTATGGTTGTTCCTGTGGTATCGGGGGAGCCACCACCTCGCCCTTGAGCATCAGCACGGTGGTCGGTGGTTGCGTGTTGCCGGTAACCGTGACGGTCTTGTCCTGCATGCCGCTGCGTCCTTCGCTGTCGAAGGTCACGGTGATCGTACCTCCATCGCCCGGATGAACGGGAGCCTTTGGCCATTCCTTGCCCACGGTGCAGCCACATGTGCCACGCACATCGGTGATCACCAGATCGGACCCGCCCACGTTGGTGAAGCTCCAGGTCTTCTCCACGAGCGTGCCTTGGGTCACCTTGCCGAATCGTTTCTCCGTGCTGTCGAAGGCCATGCGTGGCAGATCGGTGGTGTCACCTTCCTGATACCCACTGGCGGGAATATTCAGGGCTTCCGCTGTGACCGCGTCCGCATCGCGCTCCGAATGGTCCGTGAGCTGGCACGAGATCAGTGCGAAGACGAACAACATGAGCCATGAGCCAAGAGCCAAGAGCCGGAGCATCAGGGCCAGATGAATGGAGCTCGTGGCTCGTGGCTCGTGGCTTGAACTGCTCATGTCTCAGTTCTCAAGCAGCCCGCGGCCCACTTTTCTGATCACCCCGCTGTCCCTGCCCTCGGCGAAGAGTTTGTCGAGGATGCCGTTGATGAAGTTCTTGCTCTTCGGGGTGCTGTAGGCCTTGGCGATCTCGATGTATTCGTTCATCGTGACCTTCACCGGGATCTGATCGAAGCACTTCACCTCGGCCAGTGCCATCTTCATCAGGATCATATCGCTCAACGCG
>JAGODO010000307.1 GCA_017998165.1 Flavobacteriales bacterium
GGCCGTGGTGAGCGCCGTCTTAGTGGAGACATCGGCCAGGCCCAGCGCACGCTCATAGAGCACCTTGCTGCCTTGTGCCACCAGCACCGCACCACCGGGCGCGTCAGCAGTGAAATGGGCTTGCACTTCCGCATCGTAGGCGGCCGTGTTCGGTTGTGCCTGCGAGGTGGTGATAACGGCAAGAGCAGTGAAGAGCAGCGTGGTGCGCAACATGATCGGTGGTTGGGTGTACGAATGTGACGCGCATGCACCTTGCCCCGTTACGATCGGTGAGGAGCGGTCGATGGGGCGGGTTGATGGGGAATGGAGGGCATGGAGCGCATGGGCAAAGGGGCAGCTGTGGGGAATGGTGTAACGAGTGGACGGCCTCCTGCATACGAGCGCATCGCACAGTCTCGAACCGGTTGCACCTGTCCCGCTTACGGCTTCGCGCGTAGGAAAAGGGGCACACCCAAACGAAGCGTCAAGAACGCGCTTCCTTGCGCACGCGATACAGGCGCTCGCCGAAACCGCCGTCCTTCTTGAAGGTCTCACCCTGGCTTTGCAGCTGGCGCTCCAGCAGGCTAATGGCCACCATGCACAACACATGGCCGGCGTTGGCCGCGATCTCCGAGTAGGTCCGCGAAGGCTCGCGCTCGTGAACGGCCTTGCACCAGGCGGCCACTTCGTCGGCGGTGCTGCAACGCCGGTCGATGAGCTGCTGGCGCAGTGGTTCGGTCATGGCCCAGAGCGGGAGTTTGCGTTGCCGCAGGAAGGACGCGTAGTCCTCCTTCAGTTCCACCAAGCTGCTCTTCGCCACGTTCGTGAGGTTCATCTCGATCTTCTTCGAGGTGGCGCTGAAGGTGCTGCCTTCGGCAATGTTGCGCGTGCCGCTGCGCGCTGCCTGAACCATCTGGTCGTGGGTGCGGCTGGCCGGGTCGATGAATCTGTCGCAGAACCGCACCGTGACATCGTAGAGCAGTTCGGCCACCTTGAAACTGACCAGCTTCTTGTAGCCGCCGCTCTTGGGGAATACATCGCTGGGCGGCTTCCGTTCGGGCATAGGGCCAATTTAGGCGGCTTGCTGGCATGTGGACGGGGTGGACCGTGTGGACGCGGGGAGGTCCACCGCGTCCACTGGGTCCACCCGTGCGCGGGCGAGCGGGCAGGGCCAGCCGCCTACCTTCGCGGTCCTTTCGAAAGCAAGAGACATGTTCGAGAATCTGAATGACAAGCTGGATCCTGCCTGCGGCAGGCAGGCGCGCCAAACCGACTGCCATGTTTGAGAATCTGAATGACAAGCTCGAAAGAGCCTTTAAGGTACTCAAGGGCCAGGGGCAGATCACGGAGATCAACGTGGCGGAGACCACCAAGGAGATCCGCAAGGCGCTGCTCGATGCCGACGTGAATTACAAGACCGCCAAGGATTTCACCGATCGCGTGAAGGCCAAGGCGCTCGGGCAGAACGTGCTCACGAGCATCAGCCCGGGGCAGCTGCTCACCAAGATCACCCACGACGAGCTCGCCGAGCTGATGGGCGGGCAGAGCGCGGGCATCAACCTGGGCGGCAACCCCACCGTGGTGCTCATGAGTGGCTTGCAGGGCTCGGGTAAGACCACCTTCAGCGGCAAGCTGGCCAACTACATCCGCAAAAAGGGCAAACGCCCCTTGCTCGTGGCCTGCGACGTGTACCGCCCAGCGGCCATCGACCAGTTGGAGACCCTGGGCAAGCAGCTCGACATCACGGTCTTCAGCGAGCGCGAGAACAAGAACCCGGTGAGCATCGCGCAGAACGCCATCGCCCATGCGAAGACCCACGGCTTCACGGCCGTGATCGTGGATACTGCCGGCCGCCTGGCGATCGACGAGCAGATGATGGACGAGATCGCCAACGTGAAGAAGGCGATCAACCCGCAGGAGACGCTCTTCGTGGTGGACGCCATGACCGGTCAGGATGCGGTGAACACGGCGAAGGCCTTCAACGAGCGCTTGAACATCGATGGCGTGGTGCTCACCAAGCTCGACGGCGATGCGCGCGGCGGTGCGGCGCTCTCCATCCGCAGCGTGGTGGACAAGCCGATCAAGTTCATCGGCACCGGCGAGAAGATGGAGGCGCTGGACGAGTTCCACCCGGACCGCATGGCCGGCCGCATCCTCGGCATGGGCGACGTGGTCTCGCTGGTGGAGAAGGCGCAGGAGCAGTTCGATGAGAAGGCGGCGCGCGAGCTGAACAAGAAGATCGCAAAGGACCAGTTCGGCTTCGACGATTTCCTGGAGCAGATCGGGCAGATCAAGAAGATGGGGAACATGAAGGACCTCATGGGCATGATCCCCGGCGTGGGCAAGGCGATCAAGAACATCGACATCCCCGATGATGCCTTCAAGGGCATCGAGGCGATCATCAAGAGCATGACGCCGGAGGAGCGCAAGAACCCATCGGTGATCAACGGGAGCCGTCGCGCGCGCCTGGCCAAGGGCAGCGGCCGCGGCGTCGAGGAAGTGAACAAGCTGATGAAGCAGTTCGAGGAGATGCGGAAGATGATGCGGATGATGGGGGACAAGAGCAAAATGCAGAACATGATGCGCCAGATGCAGGCGATGCAGGGGATGAGGAGGTAGTCATGGATGCAGACGATTAGGTACCAAGTTTTACTCACTTGGATTCGCAATGAGCACGACCATTGATGTGATTCCGGTCTCTACCCTTCAGGTCACGTTCGGCGAAGTGCTAGCGAAAGCCACCGAGCGCATTCGTGAACGTCTGGCGACCCTCGAAATCCATGAGCCGATCAGGCTGAATGTGAACATCCATAAGAACGATGAAAGTGTCGTGCGCGAAGTCGACGGTGGAGACCTTTTCGTGTGGGGCGAAGACGAGTATGCGTGGTTTTCGATCGATGGGGTGCCAGGTGGCACTGATGCCTACATGGAACCACTGGAAAGTAGCGACCCAGATGACAAGGATCCGTGGTGGTATCTGAAGCACCTCATGGCGAATAATAAGACCGTTGTTGATCTTGAGCAGAAGTTGGAGCACGCAAAGCTGATCAACAAGCGCATTTATTTCAGACGCTCTGTGGGGCAGAGTGGGCTCGTCGCACTTTGTTATGGGTTGATCGCCGCGAGCGTGGCTGAACTTACCGACGGTATTCTTTGGAGCGACGATGGGGCTTGGAGCGTGAAGAACTTCCCTGCGGAATACAATGGCTTCCTGCAGTGGTACTTCGTTCCGGAGCGGGCGTTAACGGATGACGACCGCGACTGGGCAGCAAGGTGCTTGAGGGGTATTCGTGAGAACCTAATGGAGGCTCGGGGCGTTCAGGTTGGCAAACCTTGGTGGAGATTTTGGTAGCCATGTTATTGTATGTACGTATTGATCAAGTATGTTTGCCGTATAAACCATCGCCATGGACACCAAGCTCACCCTCAGTTTCGATGCGGGCGTGGCCGAGCGGGCCAAGGCCTTCGCCGAAGCGAACAACATCAGCCTCTCGCGTCTCATCGAGTTCATGCTGAGCAAGGTGACCGACCAGCGCTACCGCAGTCTGGATGCGCTGCCCGTGAGCGATTGGATCAGCCAGGTGGCCGAGGGCGAAGCGACCTATGTGCGCAAGAACGCCGCGGATAGGGATGTGAAGAAGGATTACCTGGCGAGCCGGAGAAAGAGATAGAGAGTCTCACACAGGGGCGCAGAGGACGCAGAGTTGGTTCCTGAGCTGTATTTCTCCGCGTTCTCTGCGCCTCTGCGTGAGACAGCATTTCCCCCATGCCCCCCAAGCGCATCTTCCTCGACGCCAACGTCCTCATCACGGTGCTCTGCAATGAGTACCCGCGATTCGGTGCGTGCGCCCGCGTGCTGAGCCTGGCCGATGATCCGCGCTTCGAGGTGTACACATCGCCGCTGTGCCTGGCCATCGGAGCCTACTTCGCTGAGAAGAAGAACGGGAAGAAGCCGGCCCGGAAGAAGATCGCGTTGCTGGCGGAGAAACTGAGGGTCACCACCATGGGGCCGAGGGCCGTGGAGCGCACCATGGCCGATACGCGTATCACGGACATCGAGGATGGCTTCCAGTATTTCTCGGCGGTCGATGCGGGCTGCACTTGCATCGTCACCTTCGACAAGCGCGACTGGTCGTTCGCCAAGGAACCTGTGCTGGCGCCGGAGGACTTCCTGCTGAAGTTCGTCGCGAACAGGAAGTAGGCCGATCTTCGGCGCATGGAGACGCTCACCACCGACCAGCTCGAACAACTCAGATTCCCCACCGGCAAGTTCGTCCGTGGCACCAAGGCCGCCACGCACGAACGCCGTGCGGAATGCATGGCCCTCATCGAAGCCTTTCCACGGCGTTTGGGTGAAACCGTGCAAGGATGGGCCGACACCCAGCTCGATACCCCGTACCGCCCCGGTGGCTGGACCGTGCGCCAGCTGGTGCATCACCTTGCCGATAGCCACAGCCAGACGCTGCACCGTTTCAAGTTGGCGCTGACGGAGGAGAAGCCGGTGATCAAACCGTACAAGGAGGCGCTTTGGGCGG
>JAGODO010000308.1 GCA_017998165.1 Flavobacteriales bacterium
TTCGACTAGTTTCACCTGTCTGTCGATGATCGGCCTGAATCTCCGGACAAACCGCGTTCTGCGGACTTACACGTGGCTGTAGTTCGGAGCCTCCCGGGTGATGAACACATCGTGCGGATGGCTCTCTTTCATGCCTGCGCTGGTGATGCGGATGAAGCGCGCTTTTTTCAGCGCATCCAGGTCGACCGCGCCGCAGTAGCCCATGCCCGCGCGGAGGCCGCCGACCAATTGGTGGGTGACCTCCTGCAAATGGCCTTTGTAGGGTACCCGCCCACTGATCCCCTCTGGGACGAGTTTCTTGATGTCATCCTCCATGTCCTGGAAGTAGCGGTCCTTGCTGCCCTGTTGCATGGCCTCGATGCTCCCCATGCCACGGTAGGTCTTGAAGCGGCGGCCCTCATAGATGACCGTCTCCCCGGGGCTCTCCTCCACCCCGGCGAACATGCTGCCGATCATCACCGTGCTCGCGCCCGCAGCGAGGGCCTTCACCATGTCACCGGTGTAGCGGATGCCACCATCCGCGATGACGGGAACACCGCTGCCTTCGATCGCGCTGGCGCAATCATGCACAGCAGTGAGTTGCGGCACGCCCACACCCGCGATCACGCGGGTGGTGCAGATGCTCCCTGGCCCGATACCGACCTTCACCGCATCGGCACCGGCTTCGACCAGGGCCCGAGCCGCTTCAGCGGTGGCGATATTCCCCACAACGACATCGATACGGGGAAAGGCTTTTTTCACCTGTCCCAACATATCGACCACGCCCTTGGTATGGCCATGCGCGGTGTCGATGACCACGGCATCCACGCCAGCTTCGACCAGTGCCGCCGCACGGTCCATCGCATCCCCGGTGACGCCGATCGCGGCCGCCACGCGCAAGCGCCCGAGCTTGTCTTTGCAAGCGTTCGGCCGTTGCCGCAACTTCAGGATGTCCTTATAGGTGATAAGACCCACGAGGTTGCCCGCGCCGTCCACGACGGGCAGCTTCTCGATCTTGTACTCCTGCAGTACTCCCTCGGCCTCGGCCATGCTGGTCTCGGGCTTGGCGGTGATCACGCGGTCCTTCGTCATCACTTCGGCCACGGGTCGCCCCATTTTCTTCTCAAACCGGAGATCCCGGTTGGTGACGATGCCGACCAGTTTGCCGGTCGCGTTCACTACCGGAATGCCCCCGATCCGGTGTTCGCCCATCAATTTCAACGCATCGCCGACGGTCGCCGCTTCGTCCAATTTGACGGGGTCCTGTATCATGCCGCTTTCGCTGCGTTTCACAAGGCGCACCTCGTTCGCCTGTTCCGCGATGGGCTGGTTCTTGTGGATCACCCCGATACCGCCCTGTTGAGCGATGGCGATGGCCAGTTCGGCACCCGTCACGGTGTCCATGGCAGCGCTCACAACCGGAATGTTCAGCGTGATGTTCCTGCTGAAGCGGGTGCGGATGTCCACCTGCCGGGGAAGCACCTCGGACCATGCGGGCACGAGCAGGACATCATCGTAGGTCAGTCCTTCAACAGCAAAGCGTTCCGAGAGCGGGTGCCCATTGGCCTGAGCGGCTTCCGAGGGCTTGCGCGCAGGCGCGGTAGCGGATCGTTCCATGGCCAAAAGTAAGGCTTCGACGGGAAATCCAGAGTTGGCAGTGGCAGTAGGCAGTGCCAGTGGGGCCGCCCTGCCTACTGCTACTGCCCCTGCCGACCGGGTTCAAGGACAGCACAGGAACGTCACCGTTCCCCGCTCCTCGAACTTCTTGCCCGCACCGTTGAAAACGGCCACGTAGTAGGCATAGACGCCTTGCGGCACATAGTCACCGTTGATCGTTCCCTTCCACGGTTCGTTCACGTCCGTCGTGCTCCAGATCTGCTGTCCCCAGCGATTGAAGATGATGAACTCGTACCCCTTCACATCCACGAAGGCCACCACGGGTTGGAAGCGGCTGTTCGCCAGGATCGCACTGCCCGCATTGAAGGCGTTGGGTACCCAGACCGCCTCCTCCTGGATGGCGCACGCAGTGTTGCTGGTGCTCACGGCCTGGATCCCCGAAGGGTTCCCCACTTCGATGGCTTCGACGTAGTAGCAGAAGCGCCCATTGCTTTCGATGAAATCGTTCACGTTGTCCTCCGCCTCCCAATCGGTGGGTCCGTTGAAAGCGATGGGCGTGAAAGGGGCGTCTCCGATGCTCCGGTACACGGCATATCCGCTCACGCTTCCTGCCCATTCCTCGTAACCGTTCCACCTGAGCCGGTTCACCCCGTCCGTGCCGGCCTCGGCCGTGAGAAGCACGGTCGTTCCCTCATTGCTCGTGAGCACTTCCACTCCGCAGCTGTCCTCCACGATCACCCGGTAGGAATAACTGCGCAGGCCGGTCATGACGTCCAGATCGTTGAAGACGACGGTGGGGCTGGAGCCTCCCGGCTGGGAGGCCACCTGCTCCCAGGGCTCTCCATTGTTCGTGCGCTCCAACCGGTAACGGCGTACACTGGCGGACTGATCAACGCTGTCCACTACCACGATATGGTCGTCGGCCACGACCGTCGCCACACGGAGATAGTTCGATTGAGGCAGTGCGGGATAGTCCGTGAGCTGGCAGACCTGGTTGCTGAGCGATCGCATGAACACGGAATCGCCGATCGCCTTGATGGTGTAGCAGTATTCCGCGAAGGGTATCAGGTCCTCGTGCGTGAAAGCCAGCGTGAAGCCCGGCACCGTGCCTATCAGGATAGCCGGGGATCCGTTGACCGCCGCGTAGACCTCATAGGTGTTCACATCCCAGCCCAGGTAAGGGGTCCAGGCGACCAGGCAGTGCGCTTCGCAGCGATCATAGTAGGTAGAAGCGAAAATGGACGTGTGCGGAGGCCTGGTGGCGCTGGTGTTCGGCGCGGGCGGGCTGCCGGTGAGGCAGGTATCGAAGGCGGCCACGGTGTATGATTCGGCACCACCGCCCGCAGCGCTGGCGTCCCACACGTACGTCGTGATGTCCTGCCCAAAAACGGTATCGATGATGTAGTTGTTCCCCGCCTCGATCAGGAAAATGATGTAGCCGTCCGTGTCGGGTTCAGGGCTCGGGTCCCAAGTGAGCACCACCTGGTTCGAGGAGGTGTCGACGCTCAGTGACACCATGGTCGGTGGCGTGGGGGCGGTGACGTCCGAAAAGACATCGCCCGTGAGGTTGCTGTAACTGATGCAGCCGAGCTGGTCCTGCAAGCCGATGCGGTACGTGAGCGAATCCTCGCAGATATCGATCACATGCTGGTAGTGCGTCCGCAAGGAATCCACCTCATCGAGTTGCGACCATGTTCCCAGCGGGTGTTCGATCTGAACGAACTGCTCGTCGTTCGAGGTGCTCAAGGGCGGCATATGGAGCAGGCTCCAGTCCAAGACGGCACTGCCCAGCGGCGTGCTCTGGGACAAGGTGAGAAAGATGGTCGCCAGCGTATCGCTCGCGAACGATTCGTTCGGTTCGGGGTCCACCGTTACCGTGGTCATGAAGTAATAACGCGGCCCGGTATCAGCCCCGGCACCGGCATGCGTGAACGTGTTCAGGCCATAGACGTTCACGGTGCCGGCTACGGCATAAGGGCCGGCCTCCACGTTGCTCGCGTAGATCCGGTACTCCAAAAAGATGTTCGTGGGGTCGAGCGGTACCACCCAGGTCAGGGTCACGTCCCCGACCACATCCACCGAAGCACAGCGGAGCGAAGGCGGCTCCAGCACCGCCGCCGAGGCGGAGAGGGAAAGCAGGCTGGCCAGCAGGGGAACCGTTGAGCGCACGCAAGAACAACGCTGCCGTTTGTGGATCGTTGCCGGGAAGAAGACGCTCACGGTCTGGGAGATGTTGCCGCCGAGGGATGCGGAAAAGCGGTGGCCAAGTTCAGAAGGGATCCGCATCAACCGATCGCGATCGGGCGCTGCGGTACTCCGTAATGATACGCTCAACGATGGCTGCGGCCGGCAGAATGCCGTCCAGCGCGGCGCTGACCTGTCCGATCTCGAGCTCTCCTTCTTCGAGATCCCCTTCGAACATGCCCCGTTTGGCCCTCGCCCGGCCGAGGAGTGTCTTGAGCTCGTCCACCGATGCGCCCCGGGCATACGCTTCCTGCACATCGGTGAAGAACTTGTTGCGCATCAGGCGAACGGGCGCCAATTCCTTCAGGGTCAGGAGCGTATCGCCTTCCTTGCTGTCGATCACGCGCTGCTTGAAGGCGGGGTGCGCGCTACTTTCCTCGCTGGCCACGAACCGGCTGCCGACCTGAACGCCATCGGCCCCCAGCGCCATGGCGGCGAACATGGCCCGGCCATCTGCGATGCCTCCCGCCGCGATCACCGGGACGCTCACGGCATCCCGCACCAGCGGCACGAGCACCAGCGTGGTCGTCTCCTCTCGGCCGTTGTGGCCCCCTGCCTCGAATCCCTCGGCCACCACGGCATCGGCCCCGGCGTCCACGGCTTTGCGGGCGAACTTGACACTGGCCGTTACATGCACCACGATGATACCCTGGTCCTTCAGATGCCTGG
>JAGODO010000309.1 GCA_017998165.1 Flavobacteriales bacterium
GATGGAGAGCACCCTCTTCATCACCGAGGGCGACAGCGCCAGCGGCAGCATCACCAAGAGTCGCGACGTGAATCTGCAGGCCGTCTTCAGTCTGAAGGGCAAGCCGCTGAACAGCCACGGCCTCACCAAGAAAGTAGTTTACGAGAACGAGGAGTTCAACCTCATCCAGTCCGCGCTCGACATCGAGGACGGCATGGACGGGCTGCGCTACAACCGCATCGTCATCGCCACCGATGCCGATGTGGACGGCATGCACATCCGCCTGCTGATGATGACCTTCTTCCTTCAGTTCTTCCCGGACCTGATCAAGAACGATCATCTCTACATCCTGCAGACGCCGTTGTTCCGCGTGCGCAACAAGAAGGAAACGCACTATTGCTACAGCGAAGGCGAACGTGTCGCTGCCTTGGCCAAGCTCGGCAAGACGGCGGAGATCACGCGCTTCAAGGGGCTCGGTGAGATCAGCCCGGACGAGTTCAAGCACTTCATCGGACCGGATATCCGCTTGGAGCCGGTGATGATCACCAAGGACGCCAGTGTGCATGAGCTGCTCGATTTCTACATGGGCAAGAACACGCCGGAGCGCCAGAACTTCATCATCGACCACCTGAAGATCGAAAAGGACGTGGTGAAGGAAGAGACGCCCATCGCGGCCATCGCACGCAAGCTGCAGGAGAACGAAGTGGAGGAGGTGGAAGCATGAGCAACGGCGGGAGCAACGGCATGGTCATGTGCCCATGTGCCCATGTGCGCATGTGCGCATGGGGCATGCGCAGCGCCATATCCCTCAAGACCGTCATGGGCACATGGGCACATGGGCACATGCTCACATGCTTGTTCCTGCTCCTGCCACTGTTCGGCATCGCTCAGACCGTCGGCAAGCTCCGCTTGATGGTGGATCCGGGCAACAACTTCCAATTCGTGCTGGACCACAAATACCGGCTGCAGCAGCGCGAGGTGGAACTGGCGACAGGTCCGCATCACTTCTCGTTCTGGGCCCCGGAGCGCGTGGTGCTGGACACCACATTGACCGTGACCGAGAACGCGATGCGCGAAGTCCTCATCCGGTTGCCCTTTTCGCCGGAGTACCGCGCCTACCAGGAAGAGCTGCGCGGTCTGAAGAAGCGCATGTGGCTGGAGGTCGCGCTTCCTTCGGCGTTGACGCTCGGGGCGGGGATCCTCACCTACAGCACGTACCGGCAGTACAAGCGATCGCATGATCAGCTCTCGGAGGACGAGGCCGCCTACCGCTCCGGTGCCGACCCGGCGCAGTTGGCGGGGTTGAAGGAGGAAGTGATCCCGCGGCACAAGGATGAGTTCAAGGACAAGCGCGGGGTGTTCTTCGTGAGCGCAGGCCTCCTCACCGCCGTGGCCGCCGGCTCGGCCTGGATGATCGTGCGTTACAACAAGCGGCCCGACCCGAAGTTCTTCGACCGGGAGAAGGTGAAGTTCGATGGGCTGGTCTGGCTGCCTTCATCGGGGAGCGGAGGTGTGTTGCTCGCCGGATTGCATGTGAACCTGCGCTGACGATGGACCTGAAGAAGCATCGGACCTCGGGTGGCGGTCGCATAGCACAGCGGTTGCGCGCGGTCTATGCGGCCGGCCTGGTCGCAGTGTGCTGCGTGTTCAATACGGGCTGTCTCAAGGATGAAGTGGACGTGTCCGCGTTGAACAACAATCCCTTCGATCCGGGTTATACCGGCCCGAACGTGTTCTCTTTCGACACGACCTACATCGAACCGATCCCGGGCACGGGTGGCGTGAGGCAGGCCTTCCTGTTCCGGGTGAACAGCGCGCTCTTCCTGGAGCCGCAGGCCTATTCGGTGTACGTGGAGGACGAACTGCTCCCGCCCGCCGACCCGTTGGTGCATCAGGTGCCGCCGGGCAGTGATGTGCTGAGGTACTACCGCAATGAGTTCACGTTCGGGCAGGAGGTCTGCCTGCGATTGAGCCTTTCGAACAATACCCATGAAGGCCGCCCGGAAACGGTTTGCGGCACCTTGCAATGAGCGACGAGAACAACGAGAACGGGACCTTGCCGGAGAGCAATGGCGTGGAAGGCGGCCAGGAGGGCGGGGCGTTGAAGGGCGGTGTGCCCAGCGCCGGGCAGGCCGGGCAATACAGTGTGAGCGGCATGTACCGCGAGTGGTTCCTGGACTACGCGAGCTACGTGATCCTGGAACGCGCCGTGCCGGCCCTGTACGATGGCCTGAAGCCCGTTCAGCGCCGCATCCTGCATGCGATGAAGGACCTGGATGACGGCCGCTACAACAAGGTGGCCAACATCATCGGGCACACGATGCAGTACCACCCGCACGGCGACGCCAGCATCGGCGATGCGCTGGTGCAGCTCGGGCAGAAGGACCTGGTGATCGACTGCCAAGGGAACTGGGGCAACACGCTCACCGGGGACAGCGCGGCCGCACCGCGTTACATCGAGGCGCGACTTTCCAAGTTCGCGCATGACGTGGTGTTCAATCCGAAGACCACGGACTGGCAACTGAGCTATGACGGCCGGAACAAGGAGCCGATCCATCTGCCGGTGAAGTTCCCGCTGCTGTTGGCGCAAGGGGGAGAGGGCATCGCCGTGGGCCTGTCCTGCAAGATACTGCCGCACAACTTCAACGAGCTCATCGACGCCAGCATCGCCGTGCTGCGCAAGCGCTCCTTCGACCTGGTCCCCGACTTCCCCACGGGCGGGTTGGCGGACACGAGCAACTACAGCGAAGGCGAGCGCGGCGGGCGTGTGCGCTGCCGGGCGCGCATCCGCAAGGAGGACACCAAGACGCTGATCATCACGGAGATCCCCTTCGGTACCACCACCACCAGCCTGATCGAGAGCATCCTGAAGGCCAACGAGAAGGGGAAGATCAAGGTGCGGCACATCGAAGACAACACCGCCGAGAACGCCGAGATCCAGATCCACCTCGCCGCCGGCGTTTCACCGGACACGACGATCGACGCGCTCTACGCCTTCACGGATTGTGAAGTGAGCATCGCTCCGAACGCCGTGGTGATCGAGAACGACAAGCCGCGCTTCGTGAACGTGAAGGAGCTCCTGCGCATCAGCACGGAGAACACCTTGCGCCTGCTCGAACTGGAGTTGAGGATCCGCAAGGGTGAATTGGAGGAGCAATGGCACTTCGCCTCGTTGGAGCGCATCTTCATCGAGAAGAAGGTCTATCGCAGGATCGAGGAGGCCGAAACGTGGGAGGAGGTCATGAGCTTCATCCACAAGGGCCTTAGGCCTTATGTGCAGGAGCTGCGCAGACCGGTGACGGACGAGGACGTGGTGAAGCTCACCGAGATCCGGATCAAGCGCATCAGCCGGTTCGATGCCTTCAAGGCGGACGAGCACATCCGGCACCTGGAGGAACTGCTCGCGGAGACGCAGGCCAAACTCGATGCACTGGTGGACTACGCCGTCGACTGGTTCAAGGAGCTGAAGAAGAAGTACAGTGCGGGACGCGAGCGCAAGACCGAGCTGCGCACCTTCGACACCATCGTGGCGGCCAAGGTGGCTGTGGCCAACAAGAAGCTCTACGTGGACCGGGTCGAAGGTTTCATGGGCTGGAGCTTGCGGAACAACGAACTGGTGGACGAGTGCTCGGAGATCGACGACATCATCGTGTTCCGTCGCAACGGGACGATGATCGTGACCAAGGTGGCGGACAAGAAGTTCGTGGGCAAGGGCGTGATGCACATCGGCGTCTTCAAGAAGAACGACGAGCGTACGATCTACCACATGATCTACCAGGACGGGCCCAAGGGCGGTTACTTCATGAAGCGCTTCGCGGTGACCGGCATCACGCGGGACAAGGAGTACGACCTCACGGGTGGCGCGCCGGGCAGTTCGGTGGAGTACTTCACCTTCAATCCGGATGGAGCTTCGGAAACGGTACGCATCACGCTGCGGCCCCGCCCCAACCTGCGCAAGTCGCAGTTCGATGTGGACTTCGGCCAGATGCTGGTGAAGGGGCGCGGCAGCAAGGGCAATCTGCTCACGCGCTACATGGTGCAGAAGGTGGTGCAGAAGGACCGCGGCGGCAGCACGCTCGGCGCCATCCCCATCTGGTTCGACGAGACCGTGCGCCGACTGAACGATACCGGTCACGGCCGCTACCTCGGGCGCTTCAAGGGCGATGATCGCATCCTGGCCATCACCAAGAGCGGTACCTACCAGTTGTTCCCCTTCGTGCTCAGCACGCACTTCCCGGACGATACGGTCACGGTGGTGAAGTGGAACCCGAGGGATACCGTGAGCGTCGTCTATTGGGACGGCGAGAAGCAGCAGCACAACATCAAGCGGTTCACGATCGAGGAACCTTCGCGCGATCCGGTGCTCTTCATCACCGAACACCCCGAGAGCCGGCTCGTGGCGCAAAGCCTGGTGGCGGACGCCGCCATACACATCACCTACGACAAGCGCAGCTCCAACAAGGAGGATGAGGACGTACACCTCGCCGAGGCGATCGCGGTGAAAGGTGTGAAGGCCATCGGCA
>JAGODO010000038.1 GCA_017998165.1 Flavobacteriales bacterium
GGCCATCACTATCAGCGATAGGGTGAACCCCGAATCGGGCGTACACAACACCATTGATCAGCGTATCCCCGGCAATGAAGGTGTTCCAGGCCATGACCCATCCGCAGATGGTGGCGGATTCGTACACCGCCACATCCCAACTCGCTTCTGGACGGAGCAGAAGCTGATGACCTTGGCCCTGAACGGCTGTCGGCGCCACACAGAACCCCAGAACGGCAGGTGCAACCATGTATCGCCAACTCATCGTGTGAAGCTACGCATCGTGGTGGGATCCGTGGCCTAAGGTCGGGTGAACGAACCCCCGGTCCGACTGCGACATCTTGTTCTTCGACATCATCGAAGCAAGCGTCTTGGTCCCGATCCGTCGGGAGGCAACTTCAATGCGCTGTTCGAGGCGATCGAGCGCGAGCAGGAGGCGCGGGCGACGCTTTAGCAACGTCCGTACTTCTCATTGCTTGACGATCACGCCCACATAGCGTGCGGCGCCCTGAGCGATCGTACATGCATAGCGTCCGGGCGCGAGATCTTCTACATCGATCAGCGTGGTGCGACCGGTCAAGGAGAACCTCGTTCTTTCCCTACCCAGCACATCGAACAAGCGCAGCACCACACCAGCCTTCGGTTCGAAAGGGAGGACGACGCTACAACGGTCCATCACTGGTCTGGGGGAAATGTCGAGTGAGGCCGGCAGATCGTTTCGAAACACCGAGCCAGATGAGAAGTCGTTCTGGTAACGCGCGACCATCATGGACACTGCTCCGTTGTCGATGGCCCATCCGGAGACCAGGATCTTCCCGTCGGCTTGTAGGGCGACAGCGCGTCCACCTTCATAGGGAGTTCCAATATCCGTAGCGACCAGGCCATCTTCCCCAAAAACCGGATCCGGTGTTCCATCCGGCAGGTAGCGCGCTACTCCAATGTCTCCGGGTTCGTATCCGACCTGACCAGCCATTACGATCGCTCCATCCGGTTGAAGGACCAATGCGTTACAGACGGCATCCTCGGCGTTGAATGGGACCGTCACAATGCCATCGCCGTCGAGCTCCGGATCCAACGAACCATCCGGCAAATAGCGGAGCAGAAGCCAATCCGCATCGCCACTGGTCGGTTCGAACCACCCACCGAGCACGATCTTTCCGTCAGGCTGCACCGCCACGGCATTGGCACTAGCGGCCACCCCTCCGGCGTACGTGAACGCCAGTCCACCATCGCCAAAAGTGGGGTCCAGTGTTCCGTCGGGCAGGAACCGTACCACGAGCACCTCAACGGGTTCTCCGTTCATCGTACCAGCGGCCAGTAGTTTTCCATCGGGCTGAACAGCAATGGCGAAAAAGCGTGTAGCCACGACCAGGCCGGCCGTCGCCCAACCGTATGGCTGAGCGAAGTCGGGGTCAGGGTCCCCGTTCGCATTGCATCGTATCAGAAAAGCATGGTTGCTGGCGGTGTTGCCGACGACCACCAACTTCCCATCGGTCTGAAGCGCGACATCCGTGACCTCGGTAACGGACGCATCGATATAGTGGAGTGCAACACCGTTGGACCCGAACGTGCTGTCCAGCGTTCCATTGCTGTTGTATCGCGCCAAAGCGATCGCTCCGTAGTACGGTGGATCCGCCAATGAAGAGCCTGCGACCACGATCTTCTGGTCATCGGTGATCACCAGTGCGCCGGCCTGATCGCCGTTGCCATCGATGTCGGTGGTGACGATACCACCTGCACCGAACGTGGCGTCCAGGCTGCCGTCCGGGTTGTAGCTCACAAGCGCGATATCCCAATTCGGACCATCCGTGGTATAACCGGCGACGACGACCTTCCCATCGTCCTGCACGGCGACATCGAGCGCGTCATTCATGAATGACCCTACCGTTGTGGTCACGATCCCCGTACCTCCGAAGCTTTGGTCAAGCGAGCCCGGTTGAGCGCAGACAGCGTGGAAGGCAAGGCCAAGGGCCGAAGTCCATATCATCCTCATCTACGCGAAGACGCGAACATCCGGCAAGGTTGCTCAAGGCGGAGTTCGAGGCCCTGGCACAAACTGGAGAGCCGGAGGAGCTCTGTCACCCGGACCTGAAATGAACACGAACGGCCCCGGAAATTCCGGGGCCGTTCGCTTGGAGACCAGCAGCGTCAGCGCTGGACCAGGAGCTTCACCACCTGTTGGCGCTTCTCGCGCGTGGCGAGCAGGTAGTAGGCTCCCGGCGCCACGTTCCCCATGTCGAGCGGGAACGGCCGTTCAAGGGAGAGTGTGAACGGCGCGATGACGTTGCGGCCAACGCCGTCATGCACGGAGATGCGTACGGGCTCCGTGCCATCGTCCGAAGGCAGGATGCTGAACACGCCGTTGGACGGGTTCGGCTGCACGGTGAACCACTCGGCGGAAGTCACATCGGCGGTCGTGATACCCGTATTGAAGTCCACGGTCACCGTGATGCAGCTGGTCAGTTCGCAGTCACCGACCAGGGCGGTCACACAGAGTTCCACCGGACCAGCCACGTTGTTGGCTTGCGCGAGGAGTACGAACGCACCGTTGTCGCTGGTGGTCCAGCCGTTCGGAAGTGCCCAGGTGTAGCTGGTGGCGTTCGCGATGGGCGTGATAACGAAGGCGTTGGACGTGTTGCCGATCACCGTGGTGGCGCCGGTCACGGCACCGATGGTGAGGGTTGTTCCAGTGCACACACAATCAGAGCCGCGCACATCATTCACCGTGCAGGCAAGACCATCATCGCAGATCGTACCGGGCAACGCGAATCCTCCGATGGTGCCTTCACAGTCGATCACCTCACCGGCGCATGCGCAGTTCGTGCTGTACACGTCATTGCCGGTGTTCGCATCGCCATCATCGCAGGGTGTTCCTGGCTGGGCCGGTCCACCGACCACACCTTCACAATCGTTTGCCAGCACACCCGCGCAGATGCAATTGGCGTTGTAGATATCCCCACTGGTAGCGGCATTGGCATCGTCACAGGCCGTTCCGACCGTGGTCGTTCCACCGGGAACACCCACGCAGTCGATCAACATACCCGCGCACTGGCAGTTGCTGTCGATCACATCATCACCGGTGGTGGCATCGCCGTCATCGCAGGGCAGGCCGGGCAGCGCGGGTCCGCCGATCACGCCGTCGCAATCGATCGTTTGTCCTTCGCATGCGCAGGAAGCGTTCCAGGTATCGTTGCCCGTGTCGGCGTTGCCATCATCGCAAGCGGTACCTGGCTGGGCGGTTCCACCGGGCACACCTGCGCAATCCGTGGCGGCGACACCCTGGCAAGCGCAGTCCCCGTTCCATTCATCGTTGCTGGTCTCCGGGTTCTGGTCGTCGCACGCGGTACCGGGCAATGCGGCTCCACCCGGCACGCTCAGACAATCGTAGACCTGTCCTGCGCACACGCAGCTCAGATCATAGGCGTCGGCACCGGTCGTGGGGTTGTTGTCGTCGCACGCGGTTCCGGGTTGCGCGGTGCCGCCTTCAACGCCTGCACAATCCGTGGCAAAAGCCCCTGCGCAGAGGCAGCTCGCGGTGAACACATCACCGCCGGTGAGCGGGTTGCCATCATTGCAAGCCGATCCGGGAAGTGTGGTACCGCCGATGGTACCGGCACAATCGATCAATTGGCCAGAGCATTGGCAACCGGCGCCGTATACATCACCACCGGTGGTAGCAAGGCCGTCATCGCAGGACGTACCGGGCAGGGCGCTGCCACCGGGAATTCCGGCGCAATCGATCGTCTGGCCCAAGCACTGGCAGAAGTTGGTGTAGGCATCATTCACCGTGTTGGCGTTGCCATCATCACAGACGCTCCCGGCCAGAACGGTACCTCCGGGTGTGCCTTCGCAGTCCACGGCCACGCCCACGCACTGGCAGTTGGCGTTCCATGTATCATTCCCGGTGTTCGCATTGTTGTCATTGCATACGGTGCCGGGCATGGCGGGGCCATTGTTCGCGCCCAAACAATCCTGAGGCGTGTTCGCGTCGATCACAACAGCGTAGTCCTCCGTTTCTCCCAAGGAGTAGTTGTAACAGGGATCGGTGTTCGCCGGCTCGTTGCCGACCACATGCGCACTGCGCACGCGCAGAATAGTGGAGCCCAAGGCCGCGCTGGCGGGAACAGTGAACGTGATGTTCTGCGCTTCAGCAGCGGCGGTGCTGATGAACTCGCCCAGTTTCTCATTTGCCTCGAACGTGTTGTCGCCGTCGTAGTCGATCCAGGCGGCGTAGTGGTCGCCCGCGTTCGTTCCGGAAGTGAGCGTGATCACGCGCTGCGCGTTACGGCTGAGCGGCGTGCTGAACGTTCCGCTGAAGTCCGTGTAGGTGGCACCGGCCACGTTGCCCGTAGCGGTATTGTTGATAGCGCCGAGCTGCACGCCGTCCACATAATCACCGAAAGCGGGACCCGACGCGCTGGTGGGTTCGCAGTAGCTGCCGAAGTTGCCAGCACCGTAGTGGGCCGCGATGGTGATGCTGGAGCTGATCTCCGGCTCGCACAGCGAGTAGAGGTACACTTCGATGGAGTAGTCGGGACCGAGCGGTGTAAGCGGCTGGGTAAGCAAGAGGTTGGTGACGTCCAAGCACTCCCCTGCGGGAACGTCCAGGTCGATGCCGGCATCGTTGCCGTTGATGGTGTTGCCGAAGGCACTGAGGATACCCCCTTCCGTATTGGTGTTGTTCCGGAACTTGAGGTAGTAGGTCATGGTATCGGTGCTGTTGTTGCACACGTACAGCGGGTAGGCCACGGATGTGCCGAACGGCACTTCGTTCACCACCATGAAGTTGTTGCCGACCGTTCCCACGCTGAGCGAAGGCTGCTCGCGCTGGTAGCCGCCTTCGTACCCACAGCTGGTCTCCGAGACCAGGGTATCGAGTTCGAACACATAGGTGCCGAAAACCTTGTCCTGCAGGATCCTCACGCGGAACCGATCACCGGCATCATCATCCTCCATGTGGTAGCTCACGGTATTGGTCACGGTGTTCGATTGGCTTTGCCCCGAACCGTAGCCATTGCTGAAGTGCGCGCCACCACCGGCGGTGATGCCCGATCCGCCGATGTTCACACCGAACTCGAAGGACAGCCCCGCTTCAAGTGCCGCGTCATAGTTGATGGCGTAGCTCTCGGTGTTGGTGGTGGTGAGGGAATTGTCAATGACAGCGCCCGCGCCGAAGAAATTCTCGGGCGTTGCACCCACGCTCGCATTCGCCTTGATGCTGTCGTTCATGTCCAGCGTCTGTTGCCAAACGCTCAACTGTGTCAACGTGGACTTGTAAACGACGCTGTCGGCAACGGGATCAAGGGCAGCGAGCACTTCCTGGATCTCCGGCATAAGTACATTCCGGATGTCGTTCTCGGTCGCACTGTAACTGCCCAGGTTCTCCACGGGCACCGTCACCATGTAATTGGTCTTGTTGATGACACCGCATGTGGGCCGTTCGATGACCTTCGCCATACCGTAGGCATAGCGTGTGGCGGTAAGCATGAACAGATCGCTCGGCGGGCCTACCGGATTGGTGCTGTAGGTGGTCGACGATTCCAAGCAGGTCAGGTTCTCGAAGTTCTCGGTCTCGGTCTGGGAGGCGGAAATGTCCGCACCGATCTCGCCGTAGATCTCCACCGGTACAGTAAGTACGAAGCCCAAGGTGAAGGACACGCCGATGCGTGCTTTGAAATAGCCGTTCTGCGCTTCACCGGTGGTTACGGAGCGTGTTTCGCCCACGCATGCACCATTGGTAGTGGTTATGCTGGCGTAGCTGGCATCACCGGGCGGATCGCGCAGGATGTACAGGGGCAGCGCTGGTGTATTGTAGTGGCCCAGCACGTTGGTGAACACGCTCCCGACGAACACCACCTTGAAGCGGATGTCAGCGACAGGCTGTCCGCCCTGCTTGTAGCGCAGCCCGAACTCGCGCACACCGTTGTTGGGTTCGCCCCACGCATCGCCCGCTTGGTGGGTGATGGTGATGTAGTCTTGGATGGTGATGTCCGTGATCCCGGGTATGCCGCTGATCGCATGTGAATTGACCGCGGCGACGCAACTGGAGCAGTACTGTCCATCAACGAAGACGTCGTAGGTGGGTTGAGCCTCGTTCGCCGAAGCGTAGGTGAACGCCACGTCGAACGACTGTGGGCCCTTGGCCGCCGGCAACGAGTAATAGTTTGCGGTGGTGCCGTAGGTGCTGCCCCAAGCGGCTGAAGGATCGGCCATGGTGAAGCGGTAATTCAGCACACCGCATCCGGGGCCCGTGGTTCCGAAGATGGTGAGATAGGAGCCGTTGATCCCGCCAACGCTGCCGTTGACAGGCTGGCCTATCTGGTTGGACTGGGCATGGCCGCCGAGCGCGGCGAAGCCCAGCAGTAGCGCCAGCGCGCTGGAACGAAGAGTACCGTGTCTCATGGGTAAGAAGGGGTTGATCAGTAGGTGGTCCAAAAGTGCCTACCACCATTCATCCCACACCTCGTAGAAACACCAGTTCTGTCCCGGGGCGTTCATGAAGCGGCCCCGATCGATGGCACCATCAACCGGCAACAGGAGCGACCAGCACCTTCCTGATCGCCTCCACCAGTTCCGCTTGTTTGAACGGCTTGGGCACGAAGCCGTCCATGCCCGCATCCACGCACTGCTGCACCTCGGCCTTCATCACGTTGGCCGTCATGGCGATGATCGGGATGCGGGACTTGTGTCCCATGCCGGGCGGGTCGGAGCCGTTGCCCCACGCGCGGATCACCCGGGTGGCCTCAAAGCCGTCCATCACGGGCATCTGCACGTCCATGAGGATGAGGTCGTAGTCATCGGCTCTGAGCATGTCCAGCGCGACCTGTCCGTTGGTAGCCACTTCCACACGCACGTCGGGGATGGCGTCCATGAGTTCCTCCTGGGCTACGAGCACGTTGAGCTTGTTGTCCTCGACGAGGAGGATGTGGAGACCGCGCAGTCCGGTGGTTCTGGGTCGACCCTCGGCTCCCCGGTCGTCCTGCGCCCTGTGCCCCGTTCCTTCGGAGATGCCGGGACTGACCATCGATGGTGCAAGCGCGTACGGGATGGAGAAGGTGAAGCTGCTCCCCTGGCCCGGCATGCTCGTCGCGCCGATGGTGCCGCCCTGCATTTCCACGAGGCGTTTACAGATGGTAAGGCCCAGGCCCGTCCCGCCAAAGCGCCTCGAATGATCGCTCTCGGCCTGCGTGAACTCATCAAAGACGCGCGCCAACCGGTCCGGCGCGATACCGATACCGGTGTCCGCTACCTCACAACACAGCATCACGGCATCGCGCAGCCGCTCCTGCACGCGCATGTGTACGCGCACGGATCCCCGCTCGGTGAACTTGATTGCGTTGCCGACGAGGTTCATCAGCACCTGGTGCAAGCGGGTGGACGCGCCCAGCACGGCGCCAGGCAGGTCATCCGCGATCACGGCCTCGAGCTCCAGGCCTTTCTCTTCGGCCCGATAGCGCATCACACCCAGCACCTGATCCAGGATCGAGCGCGGATCCATGCGTACCCTTTCAAGCTCCAGCTTGCCCGCCTCGATCTTGCTCAGGTCGAGAATGTCGTTCACGATCACCAGGAGATTCTCGCTGCTGGAGGCGATGGCATCGAGGTGGACCTGCTGTCCAGGAAGGTGCTCGTTGCGGCGCAGCACGGTGCTCATGCCCACGATGGCGTTCATCGGCGTGCGGATCTCGTGGCTCATGTTGGCGAGGAACTGCTGCTTCACGCGCTCGCTATGCTCGGCGCGTTCCTTGGCCTTGCTCAGTTCGGCGGTACGCGCCGCCACAGTACTCTCGAGGTGCTTCTTCTGTGTCGTAAGCAACCGGATGTACACCATGATACCGCCGCCGACCGCGAGCAAGCAGAGCGCATAGAACCACCAGGTGCGCCACCAGGGCGGAAGCACGACGAGGCGGAAGGTGGTGCCGTGCCGGTCCCAGATGCCGTCGCGGTTGTCGCCGCGCACACGGAAGGTGTAGGTGCCGGGATCCAGGTTGGTGTATACCGCGCTGCGATCCGTACCGGCCATGATCCAATCCGGATCGAAGCCTTCCAGCTTGTACTGGTACCGGTGCTCTTGCGGTGCGGAGAACTCCATGCTCGCGAATTCGAAGGTGACCATGTTCGAGCTGTGCGGGATGCTCATGCCGTCACTCAAGTACGCGGGAACGGTGAGCGGTGATCCCGCTGCCCGATAGTCCACGGCCTTGTTGATCAGCTTGATGCCCGTGATGCGGATCGCGCTGGCCGCACTGTCGTCCAGAAGCTCCCGGGGATGGAAATAGTTGAACCCCTTCACCCCGCCGAAGAAGAGCGTTCCATCGGCCTGCTTGCAATACGCGTACCGGTTGAACTCATCGCTCTGCAGGCCGTCGCTCGCGTCGTAGTTGCGGAACAGGCCGGTCGCGGGTGTGAAACGTGCGATGCCCTTGTTCGTGCTCATCCACAGCTGCCCGGCGCCATCGGTCAGGATGCCGTAGACCACATCGTTCGGCAGGCCGTCCTTGGTGCTGTACCGACGGAACTTCCCCGTGCGCTTGTCCAGCCTGTTCAAACCTCCGCCATTGGTCCCCACCCACAGTACGTTGGGATCTTCCGGGTAGCCCTGGATCGCGTAGACGATGTCGGTGGAAAGCGATGCCGTGTCCTTGGGATCATTGGTGAAGACCTTCCACCTCGATCGAGCATCCGCGCGTCGATCATAGCTCAGTAGTCCTGTGGCGGTTCCTAGCCACAGCATGCCGTCATCCGCGCGGTGGATCGCGTGCAGGAACTGTTCCGTGTCCCCTAAGCGCGAGCGCGGATAAGGCACATGGTGATAGGTCAATGTCCGACGATCGAAGCGGCACAAGGTGTGGGGAGTGCCCGACCAGATATTGGAGTCGCCTTCGAGCAAGGGCGTCTCGCAGTAGTCCTCACCGGGGAAAGCGGAAACGGCCGCCGGATCGCGCGGGTAAGCGGTTATCCGATCGCTGGACCTGTCATAGGACATGATGCCCGCGTGATTGAACCAGTAGCGTCCGCGCTCATCCTGCGTCGGCCCGCGGCTGGTGCGGTTCAGCGCACGCAGCAAAGGATCCCGCTCCTTCGCCGGCCAGGGGATCCACACCGGCCAGGACCGTGTGCGCGTATCGTATTCATTGAGGAACCCATCGTAGTAGGAGACCAGCACATGACCGTTGCGCAAGGCCTCCATTCTCCCGCAGCTCGGCGTGTTCACGGTATTGAATCGCCCGGTGCGCGGCTCGTAGGTGAACGCGCCAAAGCCCGAAGTTCCGAGCCATATCGTCCCGTTCCTGTCGCGGTAGGCGCATTTTGCCAGATGCGCCAGCGGTCGCAGGTTCTGGTCGCGCGGAAGTGCGAGCGACCAGGTACGCATGTCCGGATCGAACCGGTAAATACCCGAGAATACGGCGATCCACAAGCGGCCCTTCGCATCCACTGTGGCGTTCGCACCGCGCATTTGGCCGAGTTGTGGCCCGACCTCGCTCAAGGTCGTCACCTTGGTCGACTTCCGATCGAGCTCCACGATGCCGTACATGTACAATCCGTACAGTCGGCTGTTGGCGGTATCGTCCACCACGGTCAGGCCCGTCAGGTCGGACCTGCGGCGCCCTGTGCGTACAGTACCCGCCGGGCGGTCGAGGTGGAGCGTATCGATCAGGTCATTGCCCGCATGGTCCGGGCTTACCCGGAAAGCGGCCAGGTCCAACTGCCCCACCCAGATGAGGCCTGAACGGTCGGTACTGACGAAACAAGTCCCCTCCAGAAGATTCCTGCTGGTACACGCTGGCAGTCCGTCACCTCCAAGCTCACCGGTGAATGTCAACTTCACAACGCCATGATTGTGCGCGACCCACAGATCGCCGTGGCTGTCCTGGGCGATGGACTGTACGATATCCCGGATATGCTCCTGCCCTGCGCGCATGTGCCTGAAGGTCTCCGTCCCGCGATCGAAAAGATCGAGCCCTTCGGCCGTGCCCACCCACAAACGCCCTTGCCGGTCCTCCAGCAGCGTATAGATGTAGTTGTTGCGGACGGTGGTGCTGTCCTCCGGATCGTGGCGGAACACGGTGAAGGAGTAACCATCATAGCGGTTCAGGCCATCCTTCGTGGCGAGCCACATGAACCCGTACTTGTCCTGGATGATGGCGTTCACCATGCCCTGCGAAAGGCCATCCTCGATGGTGAGCGCCCGGAATGGAAGGATGAGGGTATCCTCCTGGGCACGGGCGCACAGGAACGGAACGCACAACGACACCAGCACCGCTATGCGCTGCGCGAACATCACGGTGCGTAGATGCCTTTGGTCATCGCGTACACCACGAGCCCGGCGGCGTTGCGTGCGCCGGTCTTCAACAGCAGGTTGTTGCGGTGGAAGTCCACCGTACGCGGGCTGACGAAGATCCTCTCGGCGATCTCCGTGGTAGTCAGTTCCTGGCAGATGCCGCGAAGCACTTCCAATTCGCGTTCGCTCAACGGATCGATCTCGTTGAAGACCGGCTTCACCTTCTTCTTCTTCACCAGTCCGTGCAGCATCACGCGGCTTACGCGCTCATTGAAGTAGTAGCCATTGGCCGCGACGGAGCGTATCGCCGTATCGATCTCATCCGGTTCGGCGGTCTTCAGCATGTAACCGTTCGCGCCGAGTTCCATCAAGCGGGCGACGAAGTCGTCCTCATCGTGCGTGCTCAGGATGATCACCTTGACCTGCGGGAAGTCCTGGCGGATGCGCTTCATCGTTTCCGTGCCGTCGAGCACCGGCATCTGCAGGTCCAGGAGCACGATGTCCACGGGCGTGTCCTTCAAGGCGGCGAGCAACTCCGCACCGTCCGCGCATTCCAGCACCACGCTCGTACCGGCCATGTCCCGCAAGAGCAGGGCCATGCCCTTGCGGAAGAGACGTTGGTCGTCGGCCAGGGCGAGTCGGATCATGGTCGCAAGATCAGGTTCCTCATCAGGGTGTCACCCGGTATTTCCACCGGTTCTGTCGAGCCCATCATCCATGGCTGGCCAAGGACCGGAGCTCGGCTTCGATCGAAGCGCTCACGGCGCGCAGTTCCTCCACGGCCGTCGCACATGAAGCCGCCCCGGTGGTGCGGGCCAGTTCGCCGATGGCCCGCAGGATGTCCAGCAGGCGCTGCGCTCCGAGATAATGCGCCTGAGGCCGTAGTTCATGGGCCACCGCCGCGAGGCCCGGGGCATCGTTCCGGCGCAGGCATTCTTCCAAGCGGTCAAGGTGCGCGGGGAACTCCTCCAGATAGATACCGACCCAGGTGGCGATCCGGGAGCGATCGCCCTTGAACAGACGTTCCAGGTAGGACAGGTCGACCATCGGAGCGCTCACGAGCCCAAGGTAGCGCGGTGCGTCAAGCCTTCATTGTGCGCTGTGCGGGGGCACTCCCTCCCGCTCTTTTTTGGCCAGGGCCAGGTAAACATCGCGGATCCGGTCCAGCTCCTTGTCGTCCAGTTCTTCCAGGTCGAGCAGCGGATTGTTCGCCTCCTTCTGCGCGCGGATCAGCTCATCACGCTTGATCTGTAATGCCTCGGTATCGCGATTCTGGGTGTTCTGGATGAGGAAGACCATGAGGAAGGTGATGATGGTGGTGCCGGTGTTGATCACCAGTTGCCAGGTGTCGCTGAAGCCGAAAAGCGGACCGGTCAAGGCCCACACCACGATGACGAGCACCGCGAGGATGAACGTGGCCGGCCGGCCGGTGAGGGTGGAGGTCCTTTTGGCGAAGCGGGTGAAGGGTGAGTTGATCGTGGGGGACATGTCGGGCTGGATGGTAGTTCGAACGTAGCCTGTCCCGGACCCCGGTCCCTTTACATTCGCCGCATGCACCGCGCTCTGGGCATCGGCCTCTTGGCGTTCTTCAGTTTCGCGCTGGCCGGGATCTTCCCGGCCCGGTGGGTGTTGCGGCAGAGTGCCCGGCGGGAGATGCAGGCGATCATCCGCTCCCGGGGCTCCCGCTTGGAGGGTGTCGTCGACCTGACGTTCCGAACGCTGAATGGACACGTCAGCGCCACATCCTTCCATTGGGAGGAAGAGGATGAGGAGTTCAGCTATCAAGGCGTGCTCTACGATGTGGTCTCGGCCGATCGCGATGGAGAACGCGTCATCTTCCACTGTATGGAGGACGGCCGGGAGGAGCGGGTGCTCCGGAATGCGCGCGACTTGGCCGCTGGACCTTACGGCGAGCGTTCACCGGTCGAGCGGGCCCGGCTTTTGGTGAAGTTCATATGCGAGCATTTCCTGCATCCGTTGGAACAAGCGGGGCCGACCGGGGTAGCAGTCGCTGCGTGGTGTCCGCCTCCTCTGCGCGCATCGCTATTGAGCGGCTTCAGCCCCGGCTGCTTCCATCCGCCCGCGGTCCAGGGCGCGTAAGCGCTCACGGTGCATCGCGCACCGCTCGAGGTCCCCTTCTTCCACATCAACCCATTGCCGAACGTGCCGCGTTACGCCGTTCTCACCGGGCTGTGCCTGCTGCCCCTGTGGTGCCGGGCCCAAGCCACCCTCAGCGGGTCCGTTCTGGACGCCGATGCGGGCACGTCATTGCCTGATGTTTCGATAGAGATCCCTGAACTGCATCTCGGAACGCGGGCTGACAGCCTGGGGAACTTTTCGATCCGCGTGCCGCACCGCGGGATGTTCACCGTCCAGTTCACCTTGGTGGGGCATGAGAGCCGCTTCGAGGAGATCACGGTGCAGGAGGATCCTGTTGTGATCGTTGTGCGGATGCGGCAGGGCCAGATCGAACTGAGCGAGGTGGAGGTGGTAGGCACGCTGGTGAGCGCCCCACGGAACAACCCTCGTCGAGTTGACGTGATGAGCGCGGAAGAGATGCGCGAACGCGGCGCCTTGAACGTGAGTGATGGTGTGGCGCGCCTGCCGGGTGTCACCCAGCTCACCACCGGCGTCGGCATCAGCAAGCCTGTGATCAGGGGGCTGTACGGCAATCGCGTCCAAGTGAACGCGCTCGGCCAGCGCTTCGACAATCAGCAATGGCAGGACGAGCATGGACTCGGCCTGAGCGCCGTCGGCATCGACCGCGTGGAGGTGATCAAAGGGCCGGCCGCGTTGCAGTATGGTAGCGACGCCATCGGCGGGGTGATCAACGTGATCGAAGAGAAGCCCGCACCGGTGGGCAGCCTGGAACAGAGTGCCCGGCTCGGCTTGATGAGCAATACGGGTGGCGGGTCCTTCTCCTGCGGCGTGAAGCAGAGCACCGAAAAGACCTGGTGGCGCCTGACTGCCGGAGCGGAGAGCCATGGGGACTATGCGAGCGCGCGGAACACCCGCGTGCTGAATTCACGTTTCGCCATGTACGATGCCAAGGCGAGCCTCGGTTGGCGGAAGCGCCGATGGACCAGCGCGAACCACGTGCATGTCTCCTTCGGCCAATTCGGATTCGTATTCGATACCGCCGCACGCTCGACCGATGATGCGCGCTTGAGCCGGTCGTTCGCCGGTCCGCACCACCAAGTGCTGTTCGCCGTGTTCGGCAGCGAGAACACGCTGTATGGTGAGCGCACGAAATGGCGCATCGACCTGGGCTGGACCAGCAACCAACGGCAGGAGCAGGAAGGTGGCAACAAGATCAGCTTGGACATGCTGCTGAATACGGGATCACTGGTAGCGCAGGCGACGACCCGGATGGGCGAGCGCGGTTCGTGGACCAACGGCATCTCCCTGTTGTACCAGACGAACACGAACCTGGGCAGCCGCATCATCGTGCCGGATGCCACTACGCTTGAAGGCGGCGCGTACAGCTTCTATCGCCATCGTCTGGCCCACGCGATGATCGAGGGCGGGATCCGGGTGGATGACCGCGCGATCCGGACGGTCGCGACGTTGAACCTGAACCCGCCCGGTGCGGAAGTTGAACCCTTCGACAGGTCATGGACCGCGGTGAACGGCAGCCTTGGCCTGGCCTGGGACCCGAGCGAGCCGCTCAACATCAAGCTGAACATGAGCAGCGGCTACCGCAGCGGCAATCTCGCTGAGCTGAGCAGCAACGGCCTGCACGAAGGCACGGCGCGGTTCGAGATCGGCGATCCGTCGCTGAACATCGAGCAGAACATCTGTGCCGAAGCGGGCTTCACCTGGGAATGGAAGGAGCAGGTTGAAGTGGGCATTACCGGCTACCGCAACCAGTTCTTCGACTACATCCATCTCGCTCCCACCGGCGAGGAATACATCGGGTTCCAAGTGTACCGGTTCCTGCAGGCGGACGCCGTGCTGCAAGGCGGTGAGTTCGTGCTGGACCTTCATCCGAAGGCGTTGCGCAGGGCCGATGCGCGCATCGCGTACAATCTGGTGCGCGCCGAGAAAAGTGATGGCTCCCCCCTGCCCTTCATCCCGGCCGACCGGCTCAGCGCGGAAGTACGCTTCACGCCCGCCGAGCGGTTGTGGATAAGGCCGGGAGTGGTGAGTGTTCTCGCCCAGGACCGGCCCGGTGACTTCGAGACGCGAACGCCGGGGTATACACTGTTCAACCTGCAGGCCGGTGCCGACCTGATCTGGAACAAGCATCAGCTCAAGCTCTCGGCCTTCTGCAACAACGTGCTGGACGAGCGGTATGTCGATCACCTCTCACGCTTCAAGTACTTCCACCTGAACGATATCGGACGCAACGTGGGCCTTTCGCTCCAGCTCACGATGTAGGAGACCATGGGGCCAAACGACCGAAACCAACAACCACCCCGGATCGCGTCCGGGAACAACAACCAACCACATGAACATGCGAAAGATCCTCAATTACGCGGGCCTGCTCTTCGTGAGCGGCCTGATGGCACAGAGCCATCAGATCTCCATCGGGGCGGACCTGCTGATGCCTCAAGGGGACTTCTCGAAGGAATTCTCCCTGGGCGTGGGCCCGACCGTGGGCTTTGAAGTCCCCGTGGGCGACAAGGTGGGCATCACCATCCAGGCCGGTTATGACATCCTCATGCTCAAGGACGAGATCAAGGAAGTACTCGACGGCGCCACCATCATTCCCGCACAAGCCGGTCTGAAATACTACTTCCAGGAAAGCCAGAGCGGTGTGTACGCGCATGCGCAGGCCGGGATCCACGCCTTCAGTGAGAAGTTCAAGGAGAACAGCCTCTTCGGTCTCGAGGAGGAGACCGAGAGCAAGACGAACTTCAGCTGGGCGATCGGTGCGGGCTATCAGCTCTCCAAGCTCGACATCGGTATCCGCTACAACATGGTGATGGCGGGCGAGGAAGAAGGCGACAGCGGGGGTGAGGAGGAGGGCGAGGCCCTGTCCTACATCGGCTTGCGCATCGGATACATCCTTTCCATCGGCGAATGAGGACCCGGCGCATCAAGCATGCGGCATGGTCCGTTGCGATGACCGGCCTGCTGCTTTCCGGTGGGTGCAAGAAGGAGACCGACCCACGCGTGCATCCGGACATGGTGTTCAAGACCGGTGCGGGCTACACGAGCGCGGACGACACCGTCGGAACAGCGGACTCCTTGCGGATCGGGGTGATCATCACCAAGACCGAGGATCCCCTCATCGCGCTGAACGTCAGCGTGGCGTACGACGGCGGTGGGCGATCCACCGTACACAACCAGGACATCAGCGGGGAGCACGTCGAATACGACCACGACCTGGTCACGCGCGATCAGACGGGAACGGAAGAATGGATCTTCAGCGTGACGGACCGCGATGGGAACATCACCAAGAAGAGCATCAAGCTGACGGTACAATAAGCGCAGGATCCCAGGAACGGGAGGGGCGTCCAAGGGCGCCCTTCTTCGTTCAGGGGATGGCCACCTTCCGCCGTATGGGACCCTGCGGTCCATCGACCTGTATGATGTAGACGCCGCCGGCGGCGGGGTCCAGTACCAACGGCAACCCGTCCCATGACCTCGTCAGCACGGCACGCCCTGCGGCATCGGCAACTTGGAGCCTCACCACGCCAGGAGAAACGAGCGAGATGATCGGGCCACCGGATCCCACCTGGACGCGCAGCCCTTCCGGGGTCGTGTTCTCGTGTATGGCTGTACCAAGGCAGGCTGTAACAGCCGGCCAGAACTCTTCGATCGGGGCGCTGGATACGCCCGGTGCGATACCGCCGGAGACCACGCCGTTCGCATAGGGAAGCCAATAGGTACCGCAGTAGGAGATGTGATAGTCTCCCGGCTGCTCCAAGTCGGACGGAAAGCCAGAGGTGATCTCGTTGCCGAGAAAGTCCGTGTTGTTGAACCCCCAGACCGCGGTATCGCCATTCGCCCAGGCACCCACGTACCAGCGGCAAAGCGCCCCGTTATCACCCCATACCGTGATCGTGTCGCCCGCGGAAACAGCACCTTCGAAAACCTGGAGCACACGCACATGCATGCCGTAGTAGACCTCGTCGACCTTCACGCCCAGGACCACGATATCCGGCTCGAGCCATTGTGGATCCATCGTTTCGCAGAAGGTGCCGGGCAGTTCGATGGAACAATCGCATGCGGTGGAAACGTCCGCAGTGCCCAGTAGCAGTACGAAAGTGAGCGTATGTCTGGCGATCATGGGATGGGTGTTTGAGGTCTGCTTCGAACTCAACGGATGACCACTTTGCGGACCCAGCGATGGCCCTGGCGTATCACCTGCGCGATGAAAACCCCATGGCCCGGAATGTCCAAGCGCAAGGGGGAACCGTTCCAGGTCCGATGGAACACGAGGCGGCCTTGCGGATCGTACAGGGCAACATCGGCCGCGTCCGAAGCGCCTCCGTTCAGTTCCAGTATGGGTGTTCCATCCGCATAGCGGACCAATAGCGGATCCCGATCCTGGGAGGCAGGAACGCCGGTCGAGAGACAGCCGCCCACCACGGATGCGAACTCCCCCAACGGAACGCTCTCGTTCGCACCCGCATTGAAGAGCGGCCCGGATATCATGCCGTTC
>JAGODO010000039.1 GCA_017998165.1 Flavobacteriales bacterium
GCGAGGGGCTCTGGATCCTGGTTTTCAACATGACCCGACCAATGCGCGCGCGGTACCCAGCGGTTCTCAACAACAGCGATGCGATCGTTGATAGAACAGATCATCTGCACAGTACTTTCGGCAAACCACGCGAGGCTGGTCAAGCATGACTTTTAGCAAAGACCGCCCAGGATGTTCGCTCTGCGGTCGAGGCTCAGAACCACAACTCATGCGCATCACCAGAATCTTCTTGTCGCTCCTTCTGCTCTGCTCAACAGCGTCAGTTCTGGCCCAGCCGGTCATTCTCCAGTCAATCGTGTACAACCAGGTCGGCTCCACCGCCAGCATCGTGAACGGCGTTGCCGTAGACCTCTGGGGCGACGACATGCTCATCACGGGTTGGCGTACGGATGTATTGGACTTCGGCGGGGTGCCTCACGAGGCCGGCACCGGGGCCATTTTCCTCACTAGAGTCGATCTGAATGGAAACGTGGTCTGGAGCAAGGTCTCCGGTTCGGCCGATATTCTCGGGAACAATAAGGGCCTTTCGGTGGCGGTGGATGATTACAACAGCAGCGTGTACAATGTGGGCCAGCTTTTCGCCGCCGAAGAGGCGAACTTCGACGGAACCGTGCTGCCTGCCGGTGCCTTGGGCTATGTGGCCAAATACAGCGCCTCAGGCACCTTGCTCTGGGTGAAGGACTTCCCTGCAGGTGTATACAGCATAGCGGTGGACTTCGCGGGAAACCCCTTCGTCAACCTGGGCGACAACACCATCGCCAAGCTGGATCCGGCGAACGGGAACACGGTGGCTAGCGCTCCGGCGAGCGGCGACCTGCAGAACGTGGTCTACCACAACATCGTTGTCGGCGAGGGCAACAACGTCGTCGCCCAATGGGGCAACAGTATTACCAAGTATGACAACGCACTCAACGAAATTTGGAGCACACCGATCAGCAAGCCTTTCGGCGCTGAGACCTATCGCATCACCATCGACACGTACAATGACGTTTGGGCGACTTTCTACGCGCTGTCCGGTACGGTGTCGCTGGGGGGCACCGACTACACCAGCTTCCCGGCGGGTTACGTCTATCAACTTGGTGCAGCCACCGGGGACGTCATCACATGCCTTTCGCCTGGCGCGTTCAAGCTCAAAGAGCTTTTCGAGAAGGAACCCGGCGGTATCGGCTTCATCGTCAGCGGCGACTTCGCGTTCAATTCGCCCTATGTGGCGAAGTACGACGACCAGTTCGAACAGGTGTGGGCCGTACCGACATTCACGACCGTCGACATGGCTCTTATCTACGACGACGCCGTCGTTCTGGGAGGCTCGCATAGCGAGGATATCACGGCGGATGGCACCATCTACGCACGTCCGAACGCCAGCGGACAGGACAACGCCATCGCGGGGTATCTCAGCGGACCGAGCTTAGGCATGGCCGATCGGGGGCGGGCAAAAATGTTCAGAGTATGGCCCAACCCTGCTGATGATCAGGTGTCCATCTCCGTCAACAACCGCGAGGTCGTGCGTGTATCCGATGCTGTCGGCGTCTGCGTTTGGACCGGCCAGATGCCTGACAACGGAGATCTGAATGTGGGCATCTGGCCTGCGGGGGTCTACACCGTGCGGAATTCCGCTGGCGGGTCCGCCCGGCTGATAGTCGCGCACTGATCAGTCAGCGCGGAATGAAGAAGGTACCTCACCGATCGCCTTCTCTGTTTTTCGCTCAGCGCAGCCGCTTGATGCTCCAGCCGTACTTGTCCTCGGCGATCTTCATGGCGTGCTTGAAGGCCGCATGCGTGCGCAGGAAGTCGTAGCGGTCTTGGGCCACTTTGTCCGCGTACTGCGGAAGGGCTATCAGCTCGCTGAGGATCGGACGGCACTTGGTGCTGGCCAGGTTGTAGAGCAATTTGGCGTAGTCCGCGCTGATCACCATGTCCTTGCCGTGCTCTTCGGCGAGCTTATCGGCGTCGTTCTCGTTGAGCAAAGCCTGGCACATCAGGGCGAAGAGCAGCAGGCGTGCTTTGGGCAGGAAGGCGTACTTGGTGGAACCCTTCTCCACGATCTCACGCGTCATGCGGCCGAGGCGCTCCTGGCTCTTGTAGCAGAGCACGATCCTCCTCGCATCGGCGTTCAGGCGGCCGGGGCTGAACATCTGTTCGTACACCTTGTCGTCCTCGAAGGCCGTGCGCATGCTCCGCATCTTGTCGATCTCGCCTTCGCTCGCCAAGAAGGTCTGGGCCAGTTTCAGCAGGCCGATGGCCTTGTTCTCCACGATGCCGAGTTCTTCCAGTTCTTCGGCGGTGTGGCCTTCGAAACTGCGCTCCTGGCGCTCGTAGAAGATGCCCAGCTCGCGGAACCGGTCTTGCAGTTGGAGCTGGATCAGGTCGTTCGCGCGCAGGTTCCAGGGTTGGATCGGCGTCTGGCGGTTGTTGTTGATCGTTACACCCACCACGAAGTTGTCCGTGGCGTCGCTCACCACCTTGGCCAGTACGCGGATCTTCTTCAGCCGGTCCTTGATGCGGTTGATGTCGCGATGGTCGTCGTGCTTCTCCAAGAAGCGGCCGATCGTGGTGATCGTTTGTGCGCCGTTCAGCAGGCGCGGCTCCAGGATCTCCACGCTGCCGTGACCGGTGCGCGTGAATTTTTCGCAGCTGAAGGTGACGCCGTTGTGGTCGAAGAGGAAGCGGCTCGAATCCACCGACTGGTCGACCAGCATCTGCTTGAAAGCTTTTTCCATCGCGCGGTTCGCCGGGCTGGTATCCGGCATGCCGTAGCGGATGTTCCGTTCGAAGAACCGGTCGCCCATGGCCTTGTGCATCTGGTGCAGATCCCACAGGCGCATGAAGCCCACATGCATGGCCTCACCTCCGGGACCGCTGGCATCGAGCACGCTCTCCAGGTCCAGACTGAACTCGCGTGTGCGGTGCTCACGGGCCTCGCTGCTGCGGCCGGTGCTGCTGCGGTAAACCACCACCATGGTCACCGGGCGGCCGCCGAAATAGTCGTTGATCAGGTGCTGCTTGTTCTCCAGGTCCTCACGGAGCTTGTCCAGCACAGTGCTGCGCTCGGCCTCGGCGGGATCGCCCAGGAACACGAACTGGAACACCACGCGGTCGATGCTGCCCGCATCCTCCTTCACCTTTTTCTTCAGCCGCCGCATCATCTCCTCGTCGGCCGGCGCCGAGCCGAAAAGCTCTTCCAAGCCCGCTCCGATCAGGGAATCATAGCCGGTGCGGAACTGGTCATGCTGGCGCGAATGCCGGAAGATGAACAGGTTCAGCGTCTTCTTCTTCGCGTCGATCTGGTACCCGTCCACCCCGTGATCATGTGGCCCGAAAGCGATCTGCTTCACGGCCTCCTCGCGTGGCACGTGCAGCTCGGATTCCAGATAGAGCAGGCCGAAGTAGTCGCTCTGGAAGCCGCCGTATTCGCTGCGGAGCTCTTTGTAGGTGGAGGCGAGCTTGGCGGGGGTGATGGACATGGTTGATCGGATCAGGGTGTGAAACTGGGGGAGGGGAGCCAATTTCGCAAGGCTTGTTCCACACTACGGGGAAAAAAGAACCGGTGGGCCCGAGCAACGGGCGTCAACGCCTGGTCGTTTCCGCCTTGAAACGGGCGATGGCGTTCCGCGTGAACTCGGAAAGCACCAGCCGCCCGCTGATGGCTGCCCGCTCGGGAAGCAGCGTATCCCAATCCTCCGTACCGCGCCACATCACCTTCTTCAGTTCGGCCATGGCTTCGGGGCTGTAGGCCGCCAGTTCCTTGGCGTGCGCATCGATCCGCGTGTCCAGCGCTTCGATGGACGGGAATACCTCCGCGTAGATCCCGCGTTGCTCGCACCAGGCGGAGCTGCGGCGCAGTGTTGGCGTGGCAGAAAGCACTCCGAATGTCCCCGGACCGGTTTTCCGTTCCACGGCAGGCCCCACCACGAACGGCCCGATACCGATCGCCAGTTCGCTCAGTCGTGCGCTGGCGCTCTCATGCGCATAGGCGACGTCCACCGCGCAAGCCAAGCCCACGCCGCCGCCCACCGTATGGCTGTGGATCCGCCCGATGACGAACACCGGCGCCTTCCGGATCGCATTGATCACCAGCGCAAAGCCACTGAAGAACTCCAGCCCCTTCTCTTTGCTGTCGATGGACACAAGTTCATCGAAGCTCGCACCCGCGCAAAAGGCTTTATCGCCGTCGCTGCGCAGGATGACCACCCGCACATCCTGCTTTTTGCCCGCGTCTTCAATGGCCTTGGCCATGTCCCGCAGCACATGGCCCGGCAGGCTGTTGCTCTTCGGGTGGTGGAACGTCACCGTGGCGATGGCGCCCGCGCTGCTGGAATTGACATAGCCGTCCGTGCTGTTCTGCATGGCGGCAAAGGAAACGAGGTTCGGGGCTCAGGCGGCCATAGCTGCCACTTGGGAGGCGAAGGGGATCGGCGCGGTCCTGCTCCGCAAAAAGGCGATCACCTCCGCATCGTTCTTGTAGTGCCCGCCCACATCCACGAAATGATCGGCAAGCTCCTGGTAGCGGTCCTTCATCAACAAGAGGAAGATGTCCAAGTAGTTCAGGCCCACGAACACCACCGGTTTCTGGCGTCCGAACTCGGCCAGATGCTCGCGGAAATACAGCGGATGCTCCGTCCAGTGCATCGTTGGGTCGATATGGTGGCTGATGTGGTAGCCATCGTTCCAGCACTTGTGGTTGAACTTCACGTTGATGCACGTGATGCTGTTCTGGAAGGGATTCCCCGGCTCCTCGGCGCTCACGAAGGCGTGTTGCGTCCAATTGCCGGCCATGGCCACTAGGCGGAAGGCCACCAGCGGCAGGATGAAGACCATCAATGTCGCTTGCCAGTTCACCAGGCAGAGGCCGATGCACATGAAGATGAAGAGCAACTCGCCCTGCACCGTGCGGTACATCAGCCGCTTCCGTTTGCGCATGAAGAAGTAGGCCGCCAGCGTGTAGATGCCTGTGAAGAAGAAGGTGAGGAAGTAGATCGTGAAGCCGCGCACGCTGTCCCGCTGGTAGGGCATGGTGCTGCTCTCGTCCGGTTCCAGGTTGTTCTCGGTATGGTGCATGCCCACATGGTGAGCGTGGTAGGTGAAGGGTGTCTGCCCGAAGAACGGCGCGATGATATAGGGGATGAAGCCGTTCAGCCAGTCGTATTTCTCCTTGTAGAGCGGCCGGTGCGTGCTGCAATGGAGCATCAGCCCGAAGGGGCCTTTGAAGGTGATGTTGTTGATGTAGAAGTACACCGCCGCGATCACCCACCACAGCCAACCGCTCACGAAGGGCATGTACATCAGCACCGCCAAGGGCACCAGCGAGAAGAAGACCTTCAGGCTGAGGTAGGGGAAGGGCAGATCGCGCGGATCGCGGATGAGCTTCAGGAAGAACCGGTCCAGCGCCGAGGGGCGTTCCAGTGGGGCGTACAGAGGATCCGTGTTGGAGGGGAGGGGTATCATCGGGGCGGAAAGATGGGGTTTCCCCCGTTGGCGGACGCGCGACCAACTCTACCGCACGAAGAATAGCCCTCTTTCCGCAGTAGGCCCGAATAAGAGCGCAACGCCGAAAACGACAACGGCCCCGTGAAAGCGGAGCCGTTGTCGCTGCAAGGGACCGGCTCAGGGAAGCTGCTCCAAGCGGGTATTGTTCGGGGTGGTGCTGCCCACGTTGATCAGAATGGGGTCCCGGTCGTTCCCGCTGCCCGTATACCTCACCTGGCCGTTCAGGTTGGTATCGGTCAGGTAGTAGCCGCTGATCGTGCTGTTCGGAGTGGTGCTCCCCACGGCGATCAGGATCGGATCGCGGTCGTTGCCGGTTCCCGTGTAGGTGATGAACGAGTTGCCCGTACTGTTGCCCATCCACATCGCGCGTGCCGCACCGATGGTGTTCTGCGCGTTCGTGCCGTATGTGGCCAATGCCGCACCCACGAAATCCACCGTTGTGGAGGTACCGCTCAGCGTTACAGGGTTCAAGGTCATGACACCGTTGTGGTTGCGGTGCCGCACGGCCAGGTAGTAATTGCCCGGGCCCACATCAAAAGGCAGGGCGGATGTCCCGTCCGTTGCGACCACATCACCATCGCGTTGCAAGAGGGCTTGCCGCGTGGCCACCACCGTAGCGGAATTGGCAGCGGACCGGAGTTCTACGCGCACCCAGTCCACGATCGCATTGTTCCCTGTAACGGCGAGCACGGATGGCGCAACCGTCTCTCCACCACCGCCAGCGGCTTGCGTGAATCCCAATGCGGTGTACGGTTCGCCTGCAGGAATGAATCCTTGTGACCGGAGATCATCGCGCATCAGCCCGGCACCGGAGTCGTAGGCGCCTTCCAGCAGTACCCGCGGGCCGGCATACCTGTAGGAGCCGTTCAGATCACCGCGCACGATGTAGGGCGAAGAAGTGGTGCCTGCCGTGGTGTGTTGTCCGCCCACATAAATGTTGGTGCCGACAACAGCGACCGCGTACACCTCCAGGTTCACCCCGGTTCCCAAAGCCGACCAGGCCGTGCCGTTCCACTGGGCCACGCGGTTCACCGTTAGCGCGCCCGACGTGGTGAAGTACCCGCCAGCGTAAACCTTGGTGCCATCGTTGGCAAGCGAGGTTACCGAGGCGCTGAAACCCGAGCCCATCGCCGACCACGCCGATCCGTTCCACCGGGCCACACGACTGGCGCTGGCACCGCCCGCTGTGGTGAAGTCGCCGCCCACGTAAAGGTTGGAGCCGATCACGGTAAAGGCTTTGGCAGCCCCGCCCAATCCGGTCCCGAAGGCGCTCCACGCGGTGCCGTTCCAGCGGGCGATGTTGTTCACCGTGGTTCCGCCCGCCGTGGTGAAGCTGCCACCAGCGATCAGGTCCGTGCCCATCATGGTCAATGCCCACACGAAGTTGTTCGTTCCCGTGCCCAAGGCCGCCCATGTGGTGCCGTTCCACCGGGCCACCTGGTTCGCCGCGGCACCGCCCGCCGTGGTGAAGAACCCGCCGGCGTACACGTTCGATCCGCTGATCGCCAAAGCATTCACCTGGTCGTTCAGGCCCGTGCCCAAGGCGCTCCAAACGGTACCGTTCCAGCGCGCGATCCGGTTGACCGCCACACCGCCCGCCGTGGTAAAGGTGCCCGCCGCATAGAGGTCAGTGCCGCTCACGGCCAGCGCGTTCGCGACGCCACCGCTTAGCCCTGTGCCCAAAGCGGACCAGGTGCTTCCGTTCCACTTCGCGATGCGATCACCCACGGATCCCCCGGCAGCCGTGAAGTAGCCAGCCGCATACACATCGCTTCCGCTGATCGCCAGGGCGCTCACCGCCGCGCTCAATCCGCGCCCCCCGGGAAGGGACCATGCGCTGCCATCCCACCGTGCGAAGCCGTTCGCCGCGAGTCCGCCGGCCGTGACAACGCCAGCGAACAGGTCCGTGCCGTTCACCGCGAAGCAGCTCGGCTGGGTGGTATTGGTGGACATGGAAGACCACGCACTGCCGTTCCAACGGGCGAAATTGGCCGCGCTCACGCCGCCCGCAGTGCTGAAGTCACCAGCAGCGTACACGTTCGCGCCAACCACCGCCATCTGGTACACGGTGGCGTTCACGCCGGTGCCCAAGGCGCTCCATGCGCTGCCGTTCCATTGCGCGATCCGGTTGGCACCTGCGCCGCCCGCCGTGGTGAAGGATCCCCCGACGTAAACGTTCGAGCCGTTCACGACCAACGCGTTGATGATCCCGTTCAAACCGGTCCCCAGCGCGGACCACGCACTGCCGTTCCACCGCGCCACATAATTGCCCGGGCTTCCGTCACCCGTATTGAAATAGCCCCCGATGTACAGGTTGGATCCGCTCGCCGCCATGGCGCGCACCGAGTTGTTCACACCAGCGCCTACGGCCGACCACGCGGTTCCGTTCCACTGTCCGATGCGCTGGGCAGGAACCCCGCCGATCGAACTGAAGAAACCGCCAGCATACACGGTGGAACCGATACAGGCCATCGCATAGACCGCATCGTTCGCGCCGGTGCCCATGGCGGACCAGGTGGTGCCGTTCCAGCGCGCCACATTGTTGGCCGGTACCGCACCGACCATGCTGAAGTTGCCGCCGATGTACACGTCATTCCCGCTCACCGCCATACAGTAGGGCCCCGCCGTGCCGATACCCGCGCCCATCGCCGACCAGGAACTTCCGTTCCACCGGGCCGCGCCGTTCGCCAGCGTTGTGCCCACCCGTGTGAAATTGCCGCAGATGTAAACCTTCCCGGCACCATCAGCCACCATCGCCCCTACAGTGCCGTCCGTTCCCGGTGTTCCGCCGTTCACATTGATACACACCCAGTCCGCATCGCTGAACGTGGGGTCGATGCGCACCGGGTATTCGGCACCGGCATCAGTCACGCGGATCATGAGCCGGTCTTCGTCCAGCACATCCATGAAGGCGGTCAGTTCCTCGCCACGCGCGTCCGTTACGCGGAGCCGGGTATAGGCCAGGTCGCGCCCCGAGCCCTCCAGGGTGAGCAGGGCACCTTCGGGAACAGCATGTGCCGTGGCCCCTTGAAGATCCAGGTGCAGCCGAAGCTCGCCACTGCCCGCAGGGCGCTCCAACAGCACGAAGTCCTGTTGAACGCCATCGGCGCTCACCGAATACTCTTCGGTGACCTTCGGCCGTGTGTAGCGCACTACCCGATCATTGATGGTGATGCTGCCGGCGCGGGCCAGCGGCTGTATCGTTCCGACACGTCCGAAGGCCGATGAGACCAGTCGCAGGGAGCCACGTTCCTCCTCGGTGGAGAAAAGCGCGAGCCCATCACAGGTCGCGCGCGCATCGAGCAACTGGAATCCCGAGTGCAGATGAGCACCTTCAGCGGTAGCAACGACGCGTATGGCGTCTCCTTGGTATCCGTCGGAAACCTTGGCCCCGAGATCCGCGAAGGCGATCGGTTCCGGTGCTCCGGATGACGGTGGCGGCAGAATAGGGGCCGACAACTGTGCGCAAAGTGCTGCGGGCAAGAGCAGAAAAACCGGAAAGAAGTTCAGGTAACGTGTCATGGTATGTGGGTAGGGTAGGGTATACAACAAAAGAAGGTCATCCGGGTGGATCGTACAATACCACGGACAGGCTATTGCAGCGATGAGATCCGCTGCTATGGGTACATCCCATGGGGCCCGGTGGAAAAGGGACATCAATTACCTTGCTGCCTGCATCATGCCCGACCGACGCACGTTCATCCAGCAAAGCGCGGCCGTTCTCGGCGGTCTCGCCCTCCATCAGAGCGTGGAAGCCGCATTCCCGGGGATCCCGAAGCCCTCCGCCGCGATCCACGACGATGGCGACGATGCGGGATTCTGGCGGCAGATCCGTGCGGCCTACGCGTGCAGCCCGACGCTGATCAACCTGAACAACGGCGGGGTCAGTCCTTCCCCGCGTGCCGCGATGGAGGCCTTGGACCATTACAACCGGATGTGCAATGAGGCGCCGAGCTACTACATGTGGCGCATCCTCGACCAGGACCGTGAGCCGTTGCGCATGAACCTGGCCGCGCTGGCCGGTGTGCCGCATGAGGAGATCGCCATCTGCCGCAATGCCACTGAGGCGCTGAACACGGTGATCTTCGGTTTGCCGCTGGAAAAGGGGGACGAGGTCGTGATGAGCACGTACGACTACCCCAACATGTACAACGCTTGGCGACAGCGAGCACTCCGCGAGGGTGTGAAGCTGGTTTATGCCGATCCCTTGCTGCCGAGCGAGGATGAAGCCGCCATCGTGGAAGCGTTCACCAGCAAGTTCACCGCGAAGACCAAGCTGGTACACATCACCCATGTGGTGAATTGGAACGGCCAGATCCTGCCTGTGAAGAAGATCGCCGATGCCGCGCACGCCAAAGGCATCGAAGTGCTCGTGGACGCCGCGCACTCCTTCGCACTTTTGGACTACAAGATCCCGGACCTCGGTTGTGATTACTGGGGCACCAGCCTGCACAAGTTCCTCTGCGCGCCCTTCGGCAACGGCCTGATGTGGATCAAGAAGGAGAAGATCGGCAAGGTGTGGCCCCTGCTCAGCAACGACAAGCCCCAGGGCGATGACATCCGCAAGTTCGAAACGCTCGGAACGCGCAGTTTCCCGACCGAGATGGCCACCGGGTATTCACTCGACCTGCACAACCTGATCGGCCAGCCGCGCAAGCAGCAGCGCCTGCACTTCCTGAAGAGCTACTGGATGGAACGGGTTAAGGACGTGCCCGGCATCTTCTTCAAGACCTCGATGGATCCACGATATAGCTGCGCCATCGGCGTCTTTGGCCTGGAGGGCAGGAAAGCCACCGCCCTCGCCGAAGAGCTGCACAGCAAATGGAAGATCCACACCGTGGCCATCGAGCGCGCGGCGAAGCCCGGTGAGGAGGCCCCGTTCAACCATGTGCGCGTGACGCCGAACGTCTACACCACTACACAGGAGCTGGACCGATTGGTCGAGGCGATCAAGGCGATGAAGTAGTACCCCTGTCTCGAACATTTCGCGACCCCGGCTCAAGGCCGGGGTGACGGAACTCAGAGAAGGCCATAACGGGCGAGGCCGCCTCGCCCGTTATGGCCTTCCAAATACTTGACATTCCGGGCTTGACCCGGATCTCGCGTTTGCACAACGCTCAGGGTTGCGGCTTGTCTTCGTCTTCGGGCTTCCGGAAGTCGAGGTTGCATGTGACGATGACGTGCAGTGTGCTGTTCATCTCCACCAGGTCCGCACCCGATGCGGCTCCAGGGCGCTGAAGCGTTTGCAACAGGTAGCCGATCTGAACGCTGCACGGCTTGTTCATCTGATACCCCAACAGCCCGCTGATCCGGTTCTGGTTCATCAGGTCCAGTCGGGCGTTGTCACCGAAATTCAGGAACAGCTCGTCGTACGCGCTGAGGAACCAGGTCTTCGGCTCCACTTTTTCATGCGCGCCCAATGGCAGCGTGGCCATCAACCGGATCCGGAAGCGTGACTGGTAGGTGTACCTGTCGAAGGAGAAGCCATTTTCGGACAAGGGATCGGCTTTCAGCGCCGCGATGAACCGCTCCTCCAGGCGGAACCGGTGCTGCAATGCCACCTTTCCGACACGCGCCGAGAACTGCATCTGCTGGTAGGCCTGATGCTCCCAACTCCCCACCTTGATGGGCCACGCGCCGTACCGGTAGTTGTAGTAGTAGCTGTAGCCTGCTGTACACATCATCTCCGGGGTCAGGTGGAAGTTGATGGCCGGACGCAAGAGCAACTGCTGGGGCATCGCGCCCAGTTCGGCTTGGCGAACGTGCGCTTCGGTATGGAAGCCCCAGCGATAGGTGAGCTTGTGATCGCCGAGGTGGGAGATCCACAGGTGGCTGTTGCGGTCAGTTACGCGCTGTGCCCTTGCCGCGAGGAGAAGCACGATACAGATGATCGCGGCGATCCAACGGGTTGCGGAGGCATGAAGCATGACCAGGCGCAAGATCGCCTTGGGCGACGGTAGTTCCTTCTTCGCTCTGCCGCGGAGGAGGATGTCGGGCTCACATCACCGGTCCAACACGAACCGGAAGTCTTCGGCTCGTCCTTCCGGTTGGCGGGTCCGGAGCGAGTAGATCCCGTTTGATGGTCGCGGCGCACCGTTCCAGCGGAGGCTCCCATCAGCACAGATGAACGCCGTGCCGATGCAGCGGCCTTGAGCGTCCAACAGTTCCACGTGTGCGGCGTCCGCATGGGAAAAGCGGAGTTCCCCGAGGTCCGTGCATAGTGTGGGGTAGAGCGCAAGCGGCTTCTCCGGTCCCGCCTCCGGCGTGGAAAGACTGGTGCATGCCGCGACCAGTTGTGGTGATTGGTCCGACCCTGAGAAGGAGATGGCCGTGCTGCTGCCCGTTTCGCTGGACAGGACCACAAGATCCGCGATCCCCATATCGCATGGGTCGCTGCCTGTGAGGAAGAACTGGGGACCGGTGGATCCTTGGAAGCAGAGATCGCCAGCTGTCCGGCCGTGCGCCACGAGCAGCGTCGTGTCCCCATTGGACAGATGGTATCCCGAAACCACGAATCCACCCTCCATGGTCGATGCGAAGCCGAGCGTGCGGCAGGGGACGAATGGCGGGTCCAATGACAGGTAGCGGCTCCAGGTGCGCTCTCCGGAGGTGGTGGCGCGCATGACGGCGCCGGAGCCGGCGCCCATTTCCAGCGCAGCCTCATATCGATCCGGTCCGCGCCACAGGCGCGTGAACCAGGTGTGGCCGCTGTTCAAGTGGAACGACCGGCACCAGCCGATGGTGGAGCCGGCCGTGTCCAACGCGAGCAGGAAGGCCATGGATGCCTGGCCTCCACCGATGAGCAGGCCGCCCGTGGTCCCTCCGATGCAATACCCGCCTTCCGGTCGTTGGACGATCACCGACCCGCGACGATCGTGGACGTTCCAATCCACGGGCTGCTCCTCCATATCGATCGAACCCGTCCAGATGGGCACGCCTTGACCGTCCGTGTGGATGACCAGGGCGGCGTTTCCGATCGGCACGTTCCACGTGGTCCCCACCAGCGTGATCGTACCGTTATCGCTGATGACCGCATCGTTCCCCCTGTCGTCGAGCGCCCCGCCGTAGGTCCTGCCCCAGAGCAGCGTGCCAGCGGCATCGGTACGGGCCATCCACGCATCCGAGCCCCCGGTCCCCGGCCCCCACGTGGTACCTGCCAGAAGGTACCCTCCATCGCCGGTGATATGGACCCGGTCCGCACGATCGGCACCCGGACCACCGTACTGGCGGGCCCACTCCACCGCTCGCTCCGCGTTGAACTTCACCAGGAAGGCGTTGGCTTCCTCCAGACCGGCACTCGTGAAACTCGTCGTGACGCCCGTCATGATCGCTCCCCCGTCCGGTGTGGCCACCAGGTCCGTGGGGGTGTCATCACCGGTCGCGGTCAGCCCTGTGGTGCCGGTGATCCCAAGGGCGCCGTCCAGTGCGATGAGCGCCGGATCGTTCACGCCGCTGGTGCGCATGGATGCGCACACCCAATACCCGTCAGGTCTTGCGATCACGGCCTGCGCGATGGTCGATCCTCCGCCCGTGGAATAGTTGGAGATATCCAGTGAAGCGTTGGTCTGGGCGAACAGCGCGGAGTTCAGGAAACAAGCGAAGGTCACGCCGGCCAACCCGGTGGCGATGGGAAACGTATGGTGCATCAGGAAAAGGCTATACCCCGAAAGTACCCGACCGGAGCTGTCGTCTCATGCCCGGGGCTTGATCGGCAAGGCCGTTTCACGGCCCCACGCTACATATCCAGCGATCACACCGAGCACGATGCTGGGTATGAGCATCCCACCTTGGAAGAGCATGAGGTGGTAGCCCACGGCGCAGATCATCACCGTGGCCAGCCCCATGGCCGCGTAAGAGGTGATCCAAGGCTGCATGCGCACCAACGCGGGCAGGAACACGCCCATAGCACCGGCCACTTCGGCGCCGCCGATGGCACGCACCAGCACTTCCGGCACCGAACCAGGCCACGTCATGATCGCGGCGAGCTTGTCGATCGGCATCGTCAGCTTCATCAGGCCCGCCGCGCCGAAGGCCAGGAACAGGAAGCCCTGCATGGCCCACAGCACATTGTTCAGGTTCTTCTGGCGAGAGGCGTCGCCGTGCGCGATTGTCGTGCTTTCCATCTTCGAAGGGTGTTGGTTGAACATGAAGAGACGCCACCATCTCCCTCACCCCCGACTTGCCAAAGAGCACTTAAAGGTACGCGGACCGATCCGATCATGCCTCCGCGCCAGTGCGGCGCAACAGCTTCGGGTATGCCCCGGTCAGCGTGCCCTGCACCACCAGCACCGTGAGCACGGCGGCCACGGCGAGCAAGAAGCTCCAAGGGGCCAGGCCCGGCAACAGGAAGGGCAGGCCGATGATGAGCAGCGAGGCCGCGCACATCCGCAGACCCTCGCGCAAGCGGTGTCTGGCGCTCAGGTGCTCATCGGCCATGATGCTCGACAGGGCAACGATCATCGCCATGCCCGCTCCGATCGCTACGGAGAGCATCCACCGGGCTTTCTCGTCCACCGTTCCACCTTCTGACAGGATCAGGTGCAGGCCGGGGCCGAGCATGGCGAAGGCGGCCAACAGCGGCAGGTGGAACAGGTTCAACAGCACGTAGCTCCCAAAGCCCGCCTTCACTTCACGGTCGCCGAGCACTTCGAAATAGAGCCACCACAGCAGGAAGGCGATCAACATGCACAGGCCGAACGCCGACCATCGCTCTGCGTTCCACCGATCCGGGTCCTCCATGGCCATCAGGATGCCCAGGATGCCTTCGCCCAGAACGATGATGGTGAACAGCCCGAACCGCTCAACGATCGATGACGATGGCTTGAATTCAGCCTTCAGCGTATCCATCAACTGCTCGAAACGCCGGAACAGGATCAGTTCCACTCCGAAGTTCAGCAGCAGCGTCACTGTCCATAAGCGGGTGGCGACGGCTGTGGTCGTGAACACGGACGCCACCATCAGGCACAAGGCGACGAGGTAGGTGATACTGTGCGGTACGGACAAATAGCGGTGATCGCGCTGGAAGAAACCGGTGCTCCACCACAGGCCCGTGATCAGTGTTTGCATACCGCAGAAGGCAACGGCGAATGAGCGATGGTGTCCCTCGAACACATGCCCCACGGTGATCGCGACACACGCGGCGCAGACCATCTGCAGCCAGGTCATCGCGCGCGTCCACAGCCCTTGGTTGCCGTGCAGGTCAAAGTAGTAGGTACCGTTCATCCAAGACCAGAGCACGAGGCCGAAGAGCAGGGTGAACAACAGGAAGTCCGTCGCACCGTGCGCGTGCAGCAGCCCGTGGGTGAGCCTGGATACGGCGACCACGTAAACCAGGTCATGGAAGAGTTCCAGCCAGCTGACGCGGCGCGGCGGACGGTCCGGCGTGAAATCATCAGGCCGCCACAGGACCGGTCGTCGATGCCCGGTTGACGTATGCATGGTCGTTCCCAAAGGAAGGATTCTTCCCGCTCCGCGAGCAGGATCAGGACGGAGCGAACGTCCTCATGTGCGCAGCGCGTACTGAAACCCTGAGGGCACGACCGGGGTTGAAAGGCTCCATGTTCAACAGGCATACCACCATCTTGGTCGGCGAAGACCATCGCTTTCGTCGACAGCGCTTGCCTTTTGCGCTCTTTGTCTGTCCGTGGTTGATCGCGGGGGGGGGCGTACATGCCCAAGTGGGACCCATGAGCCCGGGCAACATGAGCAACAACACTTCGATCGGCAGCAATGCGTGGAGTACCACGGCCAGTGCGCTCTCGAGCAACGATTCCTACGCGACGGTGGCGACCAAGGGTATTTCGAACTACTTGGTCGCGGGTAATTTCGGATTCAACATCCCTTCACCCGCCAACATCCTGGGCATCCGGCTCGATGTGGAGCGCTCCACGTTGAACCCGCAGAACGTGGCCTTGCTGGATGGTTGGGGCACGGGGCTTACCAAGAGCGTATCCGCAGGAACCGACCGATGCCTGCTCGTTACCTACTGCCAGGAGAACGGTACCAACTCACGCGACCTCACGGCCATGACCTACGGGGGACGTTCCATGACCCAATTGATCGAGTATTCCGCCGGTACACCGGGGGGATTCACGGCCCGCATCGAAGTATGGATCCTGCTGGAATCCGAACTGGCCCTGGCCGGCTCCACCACCATCGTTCCCACGTTCGGCGCGTACACAGCGCTCGAGTATTGCGATGCGTTCTCCTCCGCAACGTTCCAATACGTTGATCAGAACGCTCCGCTCTACAGCCAGGCCAGTTCAGGGGCCCAGGGTACGACCAATCCCCACCAGCTGGGATCGGCGATCAGCACCCTCGCCGGCAGTATGGCCATCAATCTGGTGACCTGCGGGAACAACACCACACCCGCCGTCTCCAATGGTGGTACGAACACCTACACGATCAATTCGGGATACACGGAGGGTACCGATCTCTATTTCGCCAACACCACGGTCGCGCCCAACACCGGGGCCTGTTTCCAGACCGCGCACAAGGCGATCGGTTCGAACGGCACGGAGCAGCCTTCTTGCACGTTCGCCGGTTCGGTGAACCGGTGGGCCATGGTCGGATTCGTGCTCAGGCGCCCCGTCGACAGGGATCATGAGGTCCGATTGCTGAAAGGCGATGTGATCACCGGCTCCAACCTGGCCTCAACGAACGAATGGCCCACCTCGGACGGGACCGCCACCTACGGCGGCGCCACCCAGCTCTGGGGTACCACGTGGACCGTATCGGATATCAACTCGGCCACCTTCGGCGCGGCCATTTCCGCCGATGTGTGCAACGGAACGGCCCGTGTGGACCACATGACGGTCTCGGTATACTACCAGAGCACGCTGCCCATCGAACTTCTCGATCTCCGGGCAGTAGCCGAAGGGAGCTCGGTGAGGATCGCGTGGGTCACCGCGACGGAAACGAACAACGACCATTTCGTCATACAGCGCAGTCGCGACGGCGTCGTTTTCGAAGATGTGGGGTATCAGGACGGGGCTGGAACATCCGTTTCGGCCTTGAATTACAGCGTGGTCGATGACAACCCCTTGCCGGGCACAGGTTTCTATCGGTTGAAGCAGGTGGACATCGACGGCACATCCACGGTGTCGCATGTGGTCGCGGTATCCATTTCCCCGGAAAACGAGCTCTCGGTCTACCCCAATCCAACGCTGGACGGCGCGTTCACCATGCAAGGCATCCAGCTGGAGCGGGAACAAGTAGCCGTGTACAATGCCGATACGCGTCTGATCCGAACCCACGTCGGAGCGGGGCTGGACCCCGTGATCCATATCGAGGATCTTCCCGACGGCGCATACATCCTCGTGGTGCGCTCGGGAGAGGATGTTCGGGCCA
>JAGODO010000040.1 GCA_017998165.1 Flavobacteriales bacterium
GATCCGGGCTTGGCTGCGGCCGAGGATAGTGGCCTTCTAAGTTGCTCGTTAGCCCTTTCCGCTTCCGCCCGGCCTGCTACATTCGCCACCGTTCCGAAAGGGGCCCAGGGCGCACCGGATGCAGTACCTCTTCTACCTCTTCGCGGCCATCTCCATCGTCAGCGCGCTGTTCGTGGTGGGCGCGCGCAGTCCGGTGAACAGCGTGATCGCGCTGATCGTCTGCTTCCTCAGCATCGCCGGGCACTACATCCTGCTGAACGCGCAGTTCCTGGCGGTGGTCCACATCATCGTGTACACGGGGGCCATCATGGTGCTCTTCCTCTTCGTGATCATGCTGCTGAATCTGAACAAGGCCATCGAGCCGCGCAAGACACTGGTCACACGCGTCGCGGCCGTATCCGCAGGCGGGCTCTTCCTGCTCACCGTGCTCGGCGCGATCAAGGACGGTATCGGCCTCGCGAAGCCGGAGCACTATGACGTGGGCGTGGGCCTCGTGAAAAGCGTCGGCAACAGCCTCTTCACCACCTTCTTGGTACCCTTCGAATTGAGCAGCGTGCTCTTCCTAAGCGCCATTATCGGTGCGGTGATGCTGGGCCGGAAGGAAACCTCGGCCAAGCCGATGGTGAAGTCGGGCGATGAGTTCGCCGGGTTGAACCAAGCCGAACACGTGCGCTGAGATGAACGACGTGATCACCGCCATCCAAGCAGTGCCGATGGAGCACTACGTGGTGCTGAGCATGATCCTGTTCAGCATCGGCATGGCGGGCGTCCTGTTCCGCCGGAACACGATCATCATCCTGATGTGCCTGGAGTTGATGTTCAACAGTGTGAACCTCCTGCTCACGGCCTTCAGTGCGCACCACAGCGATCCGGGCGGGCAGGTCTTCGTGTTCTTCATCATGCTTGTGGCGGCTGCGGAAGTCACCGTGGGGCTCGCGATCCTGGTGATGATGAAGCGGAACGTCGATAGCGTGGATATCAACCAGCTCAGCCGACTGAAGGGATGACGACCGATATTCTCGCCACGCTGGTGCCGGCCTTCCCGTTGTTCGGGGCGATCGTGACCGCGTCCTTGCGGCGTTCGTTGAAGGGCAACGCGGCGGGCATCCTGGCCACGTTGATGATCGGCCTCTCGTTCGCGTGCAGTGTGCTGCTCTTCCTGGACCACCAGGTGGTGGGGGCCTTGCATGCGGCAGGCATGCATCAGGAACATCCGGCAGAAGGCGGGACGCATATCGTCAAACTCTTCGACTGGATCCATGTGGGCGGCATGGACGTGCCCTTCGCCTTCCAGATCGATGCGCTTTCGCTGACGATGATGCTGGTCGTTACCGGCATCGGCTCGCTGATCCACTTGTACTCCATCGGCTACATGCACGACGACGAGCGCGTGGCCACCTTCTTCTCCCAGCTCAACCTCTTCACCTTCGCCATGCTGCTGCTGGTGATGGGCGCGAACTACGTGATGACCTTCATCGGCTGGGAAGGAGTGGGCCTGTGCAGCTACCTGCTGATCGGCTTCTGGTACAAGACGCCCGCCTACAACTATGCCGCGCGCAAGGCCTTCGTGATGAACCGCATCGGCGACTTGGGTTTCGTGCTCGGTCTCGCTTGGTTGTTCAGTGCGCTCGGCACACTCAACTACACGGAAGTGATGGCCCGGGCGGGTTCGCTTTCCACCGAGACCATCACCGGCATCACCTTGCTGCTGTTCGTCGGCGCCATCGGCAAGAGCGCGCAGTTGCCCTTGTTCACTTGGTTGCCGGATGCCATGGCGGGTCCCACGCCCGTGAGCGCGCTCATCCACGCCGCCACGATGGTGACGGCCGGTATCTTCCTCATCGTGCGCAGCAGTGCACTGTTCATGTTCGCGCCGATCACGCAGGATGTGATCCTCTGGGTCGGCCTGATCACCGCATTGCTCACCGCCAGCATCGGCGTGTTCCAGAACGACATCAAGAAGGTGCTGGCGTACTCCACCGTCTCGCAGCTCGGCCTGATGTTCGTCGCGCTCGGTCTCGGTGCTTACAGCGCGGCGATGTTCCACGTCACCACGCACGCGTTCTTCAAAGCGCTGCTCTTCCTCGGCGCGGGCAGTGTGATCCACGCGCTCGGCGGCGAGCAGGACATCCGCAAGATGGGCGGTCTGAAAGGCGTGACGAAGGTGACCTACGTGACCTTCCTCATCGGCACCCTGGCGATCGCGGGCATCCCAGGCTTCAGCGGCTTCTTCAGCAAGGACGCGATCCTGATGGCGGCCTACCAGGAGCATCCGCTGCTCTATGCGGCCACGCTCGGCGTATCGCTGCTCACCTGCTTCTACATGTTCCGGTTGTTGTTCCTCACCTTCTTCGGAACGTATCGCGGCAAGGCGCATCCGCACGAGAGTCCGTTGGTGATGACCTTGCCCTTGATGGTGCTCGCGGTGCTGAGCGTTGTTGGTGGCGCGCTGAACCTGCCGCATTTGATCCGCGGCCATGAAACGATGAAGCACTACCTCGGCACAGCGGCCGATGGTATCAGTGGTGAGAACCTGCATTTGGCGGCAAGCACGGAATGGATCCTCATGGGCATCACGGTGGCGTTGATCACGTTGATGATCGCGCTCGCCTACAACCGCTTCGTGAAGAAGACCACGCTCGACCCAGAGCCGGAAAAGCTGCCGATGTTCCAGCGCCTGATCGCCCGCAAGTGGCTGCTGGATGAACTCTACGCGAAACTCTTCGAGCGGCCTTATGGCTGGTTCAGCGCACACTTCGACAGCATCATGGAGCGCAAGGTGATGGTGCCCCTGATGGTGGGCTCGGGCAGCACAGCGAACCGCGTGGGCAAGTTGCTGCGCCGTCTGCAGAGCGGCAACATGAGCTTCTATCTCTTCAGCATGGTCGTGGGCCTGATCGCATTGCTGGCTTGGACACTCTACCACGTGTGACATGATCCTGCTCGCGCTCATAGCCGTTCCGTTCATCGCAGGCTTGCTGCTGCTGATCGCACGACCGAACGCGCAGGCCCGCATGATCGCCATGGTGGCCTCGCTCACTTGCACAGTGATCGTGCTGTCCCAGTGCTGGAGGTACACTGGCGGCGAACTGACTTTCCTCGACCACGACTGGGTGCCCGATTGGGGGCTGCGCTTGAAGATGGGCTACGACGGCATCGGCCTGCTCATGCTGATGCTCACGGCTGTGATCTTCCCCTTCATCATCGCCGCTGGCGCGAAGGAGAACCAGGAGAACCCTGCCGTGGTGAACGCGCTGCTGCTCTTCACGCAGAGCTTCCTCTTCGGTGTGTTCAGCTCACAGAACGCCTTCCTCTTCTACATCTTCTACGAGCTGAGCCTGGTGCCGCTGTTCTTCTACCTCCTGTTCTGGGGCGGTGCGAACAGAAGGGCAATCACCATGCGCTTCTTCATCTACACGCTGCTGGGCGGATTGGCCTTGCTGTTCGGTATCGCATACTGCGTGGTGCAGGAGCCTTCGCACAGCGCCGACTTCTCGGCACTGCATGCGCTCCACCTTCCTTATGACACGCAAGTGTGGTTGTTCTGGGCACTCTTCCTGGCCTTTGCGGTGAAGCTGCCCATCTTCCCCTTCCACAGTTGGCAGCCCGACACATACACCATGGCCCCGCTGCAAGGCACGATGGTGCTCGGCGGTGTATTGTTGAAGATGGGCCTCTTCGGCGTGCTGCGCTTCGTATTCCCGATCGTGCCGTTGGGCACCGAGCACTGGCGCGATCTTGTTGTGTGGCTCAGCATCATCGGGGCCATCTACGCCGGTTGGATCGCCTTCCGCCAGACGGACCTGAAGCGACTGGTCGCGTACTCTTCGCTCAGCCACGTCGGTATCCTGTGTGCCGGCCTCTTCGCGTGGAACACGTACGGCATTACCGGGTCGCTCTACCAAGCCTTCGCGCACGCGGTGCTGGTGGTGAGCATGCTCTACATCGTCGGTGCTGTCGCACGGCGCACCGGAACCACAGACCTTACGGTGATGTCCGGACTGAAGCTCAAGTCGCCGCGACTGGCCGCACTGTTCTTCCTGGTGATGATCAACGCCGTGGCGCTGCCACTCACACAGAGCTTCGTGGGCGAATGGCTCATGTTCAACGGCCTGTGGCAGATGGAAGACGGCATGTGGATGACCGTCGCCGCCGTAAGCACGATCATCCTCGGAGCGGTGTACATGCTCTACGCCTACCAGCGCGTGATGCTCGGCCCTGACACCCGCGTGAAGCCCGGTGTGCTACTGAGCGAGATCGCCGACGCCGACCAAGCCGACCATCTCTTCCTTGTGCCCCTCATCGCGATCACCTTGGTGCTGGGCTTCTTCCCTGCCCCGGTGCTGAACCTGGTGCAAGGCTCCGTTCAAACACTCCTGAGCAGCCTGAACTGACATGAGCGTGCTCATCCTCCTCTCGGTGCTCGGCGTGGTGCTGTTGTACATCGGATTGTCCGGTGCAGGCTCGCGTGCGGGTGCCAGCAGCATCCTCGCACCGATCGGCGTGCTCGGTGTTGCCGGAGCCGTGGCGCTGCTGCTTCGCGATGTCTACATCAGCATCCCGGACTTCGCGCACATGCTCGCTTTCAACGACATGAGCCGCTGGTTCAGCGTCGGCATCCTGGTGATCACCGGGCTCATCTTCCTCTTCGGCCTCGACTACTACGCGAAGGAGGAGAAGAACGTGGCCGAGCAGTTCGCCCTCATCGCCTTCAGCCTCGTGGGCGCTGTGATGCTCACCAGCTACACCAATCTGCTCTCGCTCTTCCTAGGCATCGAAGTGCTGAGCATCCCGCTCTATATCCTCGCCGGAGGCAAACGCCACAGCTTCCGCAGCAGCGAGGCGAGTTTCAAGTACTTCCTGATGGGCTCCTTCGCTAGTGCCTTCCTGCTCATGGGCATCGCGCTGATCTATGGCGTGTGCGCGTCGTTCGAGTTGTCGAGGATCACAGAGGTCGCCGCGACTTCCGGAGGCAACATCCTCTTCATCCTAGGCGGCTTCTTTGTGCTTGTAGGTCTGACGTTCAAAGTGGCAGCCGTGCCCTTCCACTTCTGGAGCCCGGATGTGTACGAGGGCGCTCCGACACTCGTCACGGCGTACATGGCCACCGTGGTGAAGATGGCCGCCTTCGCTGGCCTGCTCCGCTTCGTGTCGATGAGCGGCATGCCGCAAGTGATCGGTTACGCGCTCGTGATGATCGCCGCGGTGACCTTGCTCTTGGGCAACATCATTGCCTTGCGCCAGAGCCATTTCAAGCGGCTCATGGCCTACAGCAGCGTCGCGCACAGCGGCTTCCTGATCATGGCCGTGGTGAGCGGCACTCCCGACCGCGAGAGCGCGATCTTCTACTACACGTTCACGTACTCACTTGCCACGCTCGGCCTCTTCATGGTGATGACCCTCGCCAAGCGCGCATCCAATGGCGATGAACACATCCGCATCTTCCGTGGCCTGTTCCGCGCGAATCCGTGGATCGGGGTCGTGGTGCTCCTGTTGTTGCTCTCGCTCGCCGGTATCCCCCTCACGGCAGGCTTCATGGCGAAGTTCAAAGTGTTCCAGCTCGCGCTCGCTGTGGGACATGTCAAGCTCACTGTCCTCGCCGTGGCGATGGCCCTTGTGGGCATCTACTACTACGCCGTGGTCATCCGCGAGGCGTTTTCGCCTTCCGAGCAAGCGCCCGTGCTGGTGGTCTCACCGGTGAATCTGCTGGTGATCTCGCTGTGCGGGATCGCGGTGGTGGTGCTGGGGGTGATGCCGCAGTGGGTGTTGTAGTTTGGTTCCTCGTCCAGCTGGTGTGCTGGCCCGGACAACTTGGACATGAGGATTAAGCACCGCTACGTCGCCATTCACAAGAATGAGCAACTACTTGCTGATGTAAGAGATCTTGGTATCCCCTTTCATTGGGAGGATGTTGACCCAAGTGCACCCATTCAGTTCTGCTTTCTGGAGTTCTTCCTGTATGAGGACGATCCGCGTTACGAGGAGCGAAAGGCTCGGCTTGCTCAATATGATCTCAATCCCACCGAATCAACAGAATTCCTACCTGTAGATGTGGAGAGCGCCTCTTGGTTTATGCTTGACACGGGACAGTTCGTCTATCCACAGCCTGAGGATGGCTTCAAATTCGGAAACCGCACCTATGACATATCCCATGCGTGCCCGCTCTGCATGATCGGCCAGGTTCAGATCGCGCCGTTCCGCTTCAAAACACCTCCTAAGGCCAGACACAGTGCGCTACTTGGCTTGAATTGGGTGCCGTTTGAGTTGTTCGTTCGAACCCAAGCATCCGAGCTTTGGTTGGCTGAGCGGTTCACTGGTGTGCGATTTTCATCTCCTGTGCTGCATAAGACGAGCCAACCGCTGGATGGCCTGCTACAGGCACATGTGGATACATTCCTTCCGCAAGGCATATCTCTGCATAACCTAGTCGCAGAACCGTGCAGCCTGCCTGACCGTATTCCAAAATGGCTCGAAGAGCGGCTGCGGACGATGCTGGTCTGCAAGACAGAACGATACAATCTGCCAACTCGAGGACCTCTGACCTTTCCTGCGGACGTCCTGCACGGACAGCCTGATTTTGTGCGAACATTTGAGTGGTTCGGAAGCGGCGGGGAATCCTACCGGCCAATACTGGTATCAAAGCGCGTTCGCGACAGCGCACTAAAGCATCGCTTACGCGGCGGCAAGTTCACTCCAGTCTTACTCACTTAGAGCTTGGACCACAAATGCGTGGCCGATAAAAGACTCTTAGTGCCCCAGTTCCCCCTCCCACTTGCTCACCACACTCGTTGCGATGGCATTCCCCACCACGTTCGTGGCGCTGCGGCCCATGTCGCAGAAGTGATCGATGGGCAGGATGAGCGCGATGCCTTCCAGCGGCACGCCGAACATGCCGAGCGTGGCGGCCACCACCACGAGTGAGGCGCGGGGCACACCCGCGATGCCCTTGCTGGTGAGCATCAGTGTAAGCAGCATGGTCAGCTGCATCGGCAGGTCGTGCGCGAGCGGCACATCATAGACCTGCGCGATGAAGAGGCTGGCGAAGGTCATGTACATCATGCTGCCGTCCAGGTTGAAGCTGTAGCCGAGGGGCAGCACGAAGCTCACCACCTTGTCCTTGCAGCCGAAGCGCTCGAGCTCTTCCATAAGCTTGGGCATCACGGCTTCGCTGCTGGTGGTGCTGAAGGCGATGGTGATGGGCTGCACGATGCGGCGCATCAGCTCCTTCATGCGCTGGCCGAGGAAGAGGAAGCCCACGCCGATGAGGATGATCCATAGGATGGCGAGGCCGATGTAGAACTGCCCGATATAGAACGCGTAGGTCTGCAGGATGTCCAAGCCGTAGATGGCGATAACCGCGGCGATGGCACCGAACACGCCGAGGGGCGCGAAGTTCATCACGTATCCCACCATCTTCAGGATCACGTGCGAAACGCTCTCAAGCAGTTTGACCACGGGCTTGGCGTAGTCGCCGATGCTGGCGCAGGCCACGCCGAAGAAGATGCTGAAGACCACGATCTGGAGCACCTCGTTCGTGGCCATGGCCTCCACCACGCTCTTTGGGAAGAGGTGCTCGATGAAGGTGCGGATGGTGAAGCCCTTCGCGGTGCTCGCGAACTCGGTGGCGGAACTGGTGTCCGCAGTGAAGTTGAGCCCGACACCGGGTTGCAGGATGTTCACCAGGAGCATGCCGAGCAGGAGGGAAACCAGTGAGGCGCTGATGAACCACAGCAGCGCGCGGCCGCCCACGCGCCCCACGGTTTTCATGTCACCCAGCTTGGCGATGCCCACCACCAATGTGCTGAACACCAGTGGCGCGATGATCATCTTGACCAGTCGCAGGAAGATGTCCGTGAGGATCTTGAGGTTGTCGGCGACGTTCTTGCGGGTGGCCTCCTCCATGCCGGTGTGCATCGCGTAGCCCACGGCGATACCGATCACCATCGCCACGAGGATCCAGAGCGTGAGGCGGTTGTTCTTGGAGAACATGGGAGCAATGTAAAGTGGCACCGGCTTCCAGCCGGTGCGGATGCAAGAAGGCCGCCGTCCTCGGACTGACAGCGGCCTTTTTGCTTTTACAGGCGGATGCCTCTACTACGCACCGGCTGGAAGCCGGTGTCCCTCCTAGTCACATATTCCTGGTGCCACGTCCTTCAGTTCCTTGACCAGGAGCATCTGCTCGGTCACCTGCTTGGTGATGCTCGTGCCGACGTTGAGCAGCTTGATCTTCTCGAAGTAGCACTTGGCCTTCGGCAGGTCGCGGGCCTCCTTGTTGTACAGGAAGTACAGGCCCATGTAGTTGAGCGTCTCTTCAAGGTCCGCCTTGTATTTGTCCTTCTCTTCCGGTTTCATCTTGACGAGTACCTGCTCGTAGTAAGGCTTTGCGGCCCAAGTGCGGCGCTCGATGGCCAAGGTGTCCGTGCCGGCCTGCGCACGCGCACGGAACTTGAAGCCCTGGTAGGCGTTCGGATTACGCTCGGTATAGGTGGCCCAAGCGCTGTCCGCCGTCGCCCAGCGTTTGCCTTTGAGGGCGACGTCGCCGAGGTAGTAGTAGTCGTTCGTCTCCGGCTTGCTGCTGTTGGCGATCTTCTCGCGCATCGCGCCGATGGCCTTGTCGTACGCCTTGGCCTTGGCGAACGCTTTGGCGGCATCGGTGAAGAGGTAGTCCTTGGTCTTGTCCATGCGGGCACCTTTCAACATGTTCTCGCCCGCAGCGGAATCCTGGCGCAGCAACTGCAGGCTCTTGCCGTAATACTCGTAGTCGGCCGCGATGCGCTTGTCTTCCGGCTGCTCGGCCAAGTAAGCGTCCAGCGTCGGCTTCGCGTTCACGGAGTCCTTCATCTCCACCAGGTCGTAGCCCTGTAGGCGCTTCAGCACGATGTTCTTCACGCCTTCCCGCTCCAGGGTATTGATCAGGTCAAGCGACTCCTTGTACTTGCCGACCAGGAACAGGAACTGGGCCTGGCGCACGCGCGCGCTCTGGTTGCCGGTGTTCAGCTCGAGGTATTTCGCCATGTCCGCCTCGGCTTTCGTGAAGTCACTGACCTTGATATAGGCTTCCGCACGACCCGAATAGGCCGGTGCGAAGGACCCATCGATGGTGATGGCATTGGTGTACTCCTCGATGGCCGCCGGATTGTTCTTGGCGCGGTAGTACATGAAGGCCTTGCGCGTGACCGGCTTCGCGTTCAGCGCGTCGAGGTTGATGGCGGTCTTGTAGTTCTCCAACGGCGAGGAACCATCACGCGGGTTGAGGTCGAAGAGCACATCGCCCTTCAGCACGTAGGTCTCCGGGTTCTTCGGATCCAGCTCGATCGCCTTGGCGATGTACTCCTGCGCCTTGATCAGGTCCTTGCCCTGCCCTTGAGACACCGCCTCCGCAACTTCGCGGTAGGTGGCGGCCTGCAGGGGCTTGGGGAGTTTGTTGGCCTTGTCCGTGGCGTCACTCACCGCTTGGATGAACATCTGTTGCGCCTCATCCTTCTTGCCTTGCGACCAGAGCGCTTTGCCCAAGCCCACTTTGTTCAGGGGGAACTTGCCGCCGACGCCATTTCCTTGGCGATAGCACACCTCGGCACTGTCCGTGCGTCCGTTCTCCCAATAGTTCTCGCCGAAGTAGAACCAGGCCTCTCCGTTCTGGGGTTCAGCCACCACGATCTTCTTGAAGGCGCTGGTGGCCTTCTCGAACTGCTCCTTGTCGGTCAGTTTGATGGCGTCGGTGAGCGTTTGGGCACCGGCGGTGATGGCGGAGGTGCTCAAAAGCACCAGCGTCAGGAACTTCTTCATTTTCAGATGGTCAGCTACTGGGTAACGATCTCGATCTCGCGAGGTGGAACCTTGTTTGGCGCGAGGCCGTGCTTGAGGATGATGCGTTGCCCTTTGTGGTTGGCCACAAAGGAAACAAACCCGGTGCCAAGGCCGCTTTTCCCCTCGGCCAGGACCATGTAGACCGGTCGCCGGAGCGGGTAGGAGGCATCCGCCAGGGTGCTCTGATTGGGGAGCACGGCTTCAGAGCTGTCCGCAGCGCTGATCGCGAGGAGCTTGACCTTGTCGCGAAGGGCTTTCATGCGCGGGTTGTCGAGATCGCTCAGGCTGCTGAACGAGGCAAAACCGAGCGCCAGCGGATCGTCGGCAACGCGTTGCACCATGGAGTCCAGGCCTGATCCCGCCATGGCCACGATGCGCTGCTCGGCCACTGACCCGATCAGTGAGTCCACCAAGGTGCGGGCGACGCCACCTCCGCCGCTGGTAAACCACGGTCGAGGGCTGCCCTGCGGGCTGTCCGCTCCGGGCTGGCTCCAGCCCTTTGCGCTGAAGGTGCGCGGAAACGTGAGCGCGTGAAGTATCTCGCCTGCGCTCAAGGCCGACAGATCGATCGCTGGATTCGCCAGTACCGCGATCCCATCGATCGCGACCGGTACCACTTCAGCCCTGATGTTGTGCTTGTTGTAGTACGCCTCCTGCTCGCCTCCCGGCTTTACCGTTGCGATCCAACAGCGGACGCTGTCGTTCAGCACGGCTTTCAGCAACTGGTTCTCGGGCAGGTAACGGATATCGAGCAGCGCATCCTTGTAGATGCTCTCGAACATGAACCGCTCGGCCTCCACCAGGTCGCGCAGGTCCTCATCCGCCAGGATGAGCACATGGCCACCGGTGGTCACATCATCCGTACGGGGGTCGTGTGCCTCCCTACACGCGTTCAATACACAGAGGGCGATGACCAGCGCGAGCGCCGCTGGATACTTCACGCCTGACGTGTTGAGCATGGACCGGATCACTCTTCAGCGCTTTGGTCCGCATACTTCCTGCGCCACAGGTAGGCCCGCACCACCCCATACGCCACGAGCATGAGCCCGAGCGGCAGACGGAACATGCGGATCTGCTCAAGCAGCATGTCGGTGAAGAGGAAGAGGCCGCCCACGAGGACGTAGAGCGCGCTCATCACCAAAGCGAAGTACTTCATGGGGGCGCGAAGCTATTGCGTCCGGAACTCGATGGGGAGCACGAGCATGCAGGGAACCTCCTGGCCGGACACCAACCTGGCCGGCTTCCATTTCGGCATGATGCGCACGACACGCTCCGCGGCATCATCGAACGCCGAGCGCCCTTTGGTCTTCGCACGCACACTCATCACTGTTCCGTCGTCGTCCACCACGAATTCGATATAGGCCTTGTAACGGGGTTCATCCCCTTCCGGGAACCGGATGTTGTTCCGGACAAAGCGCATCATCGCCTCGGGTCCACCCACGAATTCGGGATAGTCCTTCACCTCCGGCAGGGTCCAGGTCTTCCGTTCGCTGCCCAGCTCGGTGCCGGTGCCACCACCCGTGCTTCCCCCGGGAGGCAAAGGGCCCGGTCCACCACTGCCGGGACCGGGATCGGGCGGGCCAGGAGGCAGTGTATCCACAACGACCGGGGCCTTGGACAGGCTGTCTTTGTCCATAGCAACGACGACCCCGTTGTCTGAACGTTCGGGGCGGGTGGATGGGTCATGCCGTTGCTCGCTGCGCTGTGTGACCTGTGTTTTTTCAGGGATGATGGGGTCATCGAGCACCCACTCCTTGATCCTCGGGGGGATCACATCCTTCACATGCACGGTGAAGGCGCCAAGCCCGCCCATCACCTTCGGGACGCCGATAGCGGCGCTGAACAGTCCCAAGGCTCCGACAAAGGACCACATGATCTTACGGTCATATTCCCGTCGAAGAACAAAGGCCCCGTACGCGTGATGCCTTCCGGCGAAGACCAGGTCATTGCGTTCGGGCTTGGTCACATTGTCCCAAGCGCGGTCAGCGCTGAGGAGAACACACAGCAGGGTAAGGAGGGCGAGAAGCGCTACGGTCAACATGGTGGTTGATGTTTGAGGTCCGCGCTGGCGGACGGGTTGCTGAAAGCGTAGAGGTCTCTTCCCGGTATCCGTACAACCGAGGGGCATGGACGTTCATTGCGATCGGTCAGCCCGGTTTCGGGAACGGTCCGGTACGAGCAGGGAACGGGAAGCGGTCATTCCGGCATGGCGCGGGAAGCGGCCCGCCACTCCGCCATCGGGACGCTGTCCTGCAAATTGTACCGGTTCAACCGTGCCAGCATGCAGGCGTCCACCACGCCGAGCACATCGGCAAACTTCGCGTTGGGCCTGGGTTTGATGGCGATGCGCACCGTGGCGGTATCCTTCACCGAACGCAGCGCCTGCCTCACCTGGTCCAACCCGTAACGGCGCGGTACCGTTCTCGCCGGATCGAACGCACCGGCATATCCACAGATCGTGTCCCGGCCTCCCACGAGGAAGGTGAGCGTGTTGTCCGCAGGTTTCCCGGGACCATTGAGCGGCGCGATGAGTTCCAGACCCTGCAGCCGGCGAAGACTCGTTGTCAGGATGAAGAAGGTGAGCAGCAGGAAGGCCAGGTCCACCATGGGCGTCATGTCCATGCGCAGAGGGCGCAGTGTTTTCCGACGGCGGTGAGCGGAAGGGGAGGAGGCGATATCGGCCATGGGTGATCGCGTGTACGGATACGACCGCCGATCACCCGCGTGGAGTATTTACGGACAGGCCGGATCCTTCCGCCGCGCTACACATCCAAGGCCGGGAAAGAGAAGGCCCCGCTTGCGCGAGGCCTTCACGATGATCTTTCGTCCGTCTACTTGAGCTTGAACACCACGGGCAGGTTGAAGCGGCATTTCACCGGCTTGCCGCCCATCTTTCCGGGGCTCCACTTGGGCATGCTCTTCACCATGCGCAGCGCCTCCTTGTCCAGTCCGTCGCTCACGCTGCGCAGCACCTTGGCTTCTTCGATGGAGCCGTCCTTGGCCACAGTGAACTGCACGTACACCTTCCCCTGTATGCCGGCCTCATACTCCATGTCGGGATATTTCTGGGTCTTGCCCATGAACTCGTACATCTTCTCCATGCCCCCGGGAAACTCGGGCTGCTCCTGCACGGCGGCCAGATCGAACACTTCGTCCTCGACCACCGGCGGCGGCGCAGCATCCACGTTCTCCCCTTCCTGGGTCACGGTGCTCACCACCGTCTCGGCCACATCGGTCTGCGTAGGAGGCGGTTCTTCCACGGGTTCGTCGGCGGCTTCCACGGCCACGAACTGCACCGTTTCGATCTTCGGTTGCTCGATCACTTCGGGTTCCTTGATCTCTTCGGGCTTCTCCTCCTCCTCCTCGAAGAGCTCCATGTTCACGTCCACGATCTTCTTCTTCACCTCCACCACTTCCTCCCCGCCGAACATCTTGGCGACCATGGGAGCACCGATGGCCAGCAGGACCACCCCGATGCCCAAAGCCAGCGAAACGCCGAGGCGCTTGTTGTACTCCGTGCGCAGCATGTAGGCGCCGTAGGCCTTGTTGTGCCGGGCGAACACCACGTTGTTGCGGACGCCCAACAGCACGTTCATCCAGCTGCTGTCGATCGTGAGCAGCAGACTGATGCCGAGCAGAACGACGACGGTGATGAGGGTACCCATGTGGTTCAGAATTTGGCCTTCTCGATGTTCAGCAACGCCATCTCTTCCGGCTTGATCACATCCTGCACGGCGAACTTGCCCACACCGCTGATGTCCATCTCGTCGACCATGTCGATCACGTTGCGGAATTTGGCGTCAGGATCCGGTTTGATGATCACGTAGAGCGCATCCTCCTGCTTCTGCGACATGTTCTTCAATGAGTCGTAGACGAGCTCCGAGATCTTGTTCTCGTTGAACCGCTTGGTCAGTGCATTGATACGCTCGATCGATGGAAGGTTCAACTCCACCAAGGTCTTGCGGATGTCCGTCATGTTGGAACGGGTGAGCTGCGTTTCGGGCTGGAAGCCACCGACGTAATAGAAGATCTGGTCCTTCTTGGTCAGGAACATGGTGAGCGCGTTGTTCACCTTCTTCGGCGGCTGCGGCACCTCATCCTCCGGGGGCACGGGATAGGTCAACTGCAACGTTGACGGTTTGTACATGGTGGTGGTGAGGATGAAGAAGGTGAGCAGCAGGAAGGCCAGGTCCACCATCGGCGTCATGTCGATGCGGGTATTGCCTTTCTTGGCGCGCTTCTTCTGGTGTCTTCCACCGCCTCCACCGCCTTCTCCTCCGGGTACTTCTGCCATGGCTTCCTTGGATTATCCCCGGCCGCAGCGCCGCGTCATCGCGGAGCGGAGAGCCGGGGTCTCCTTCGTTGTTCTGTTGCTCTTCTTGGCTTTGGTCCTCCTAAGTTACTGTCCCGTACACGCATCGAACGCCAAGGTTCGATCCATTCTTACATGCGGGTCTCCTCCAGGTCGGTGATCATCTTGAACCGGTTGATCTTGATGCCCGGGCTCTGGAACGTCTTGATCACCTGGTTCATCGTGGAGTAGTTCACATTGCCATCCCCTTTCAGCGCCACCAGCGGGTTGTGGTGGGCCTCACTGCTGAAGATCTGCTGGGTGATGCTGATCCACGCTTGTAGCTGGTTGTTCGCGCTGTCGATGGGAATACCCTTGTGCTGCAGATCCATCAGCTTCCGGTCGGAGGCGCTGTTCAACTCCAGGTATTGGGGCAGCAGCTGGGCGGGCATGCCCAGCGCGTTCAGGTTCGTGAAGCGCGTCACCTGGTCTTCAGTGAGCGGCAGATTGTACTTGGCCGCCAGTTGCTTGATGACCTCGGTGCGCACCTTCTTGTCGGTAAAGTCCCAGAACACCCGGCCGGAGCTGTCCACGATGATCGTCATCAGGTTCTCCGTGGGAATGGGGCTCGTGCTCATGCTGCTGGGCGTGTCCACCGCCACGGCCTCTTCCGGGCGGAACTGCGCGGTGAGCATGAAGAAGGTCACCAGCAGGAAGGCCAGGTCCACCATGGGAGTCATGTCCAGCGAAGGACTGCTCTTGGGCATCTTGATCTTCGGCATCGTGCTAGGGTTTTAGTATGCGTCGGGCGATGCATCACCCACAAGTAGTGGCGATGCATGCATCGCCACTACTTGTGGGTGGCGAGGGTCTGGCTCACGCTGAACCCGGCCTCGTCGATGCCGTGGGTGATCGCGTCGATCTTCGTGCTGAAGTAGTTGAACATGATGATCGCGATGCACGAACCGATGATCCCGAAGGCCGTGTTGATGAGGGCCTCGGAGATACCGGTGGACAGCGCGGAGGCATCCGGTGTGCCGGCGGTGGCCAGCGCGCTGAAGGAGCGGATCATCCCCAGAACGGTCCCGATCAGGCCCAACAAGGTGCTGATGCTCGCGCAGGTGGAGAGGATCACCAGGTTCTTGCTGAGCATGGGCAGCTCCAGGGCGGTCGCCTCCTCCAGTTCCTGTTTCACGGCCTGTAGACGCGTTTCCTTGTCGTGGCTCGCGTCGTAGAGGACGGTCTTGTACTTCTCCAGGCCGCTGCGCATCACGTTGGCCACGCTGCCCCTCTGCTCGTCGCAAGCGCCGATGGCCTTGTCCACCTCATCGCTCGCCAGCAGGTTGCGCACCTTGCCGAGGAAGGCCTCGATGCGGCCCTTGCCCTTGGCTTTCTGCAAGGTGAGGAATCGCTCGATGCTGAAGATGATCACCAGCAGGTTCACCGTGATCAGGATCGGAACGATGAAGCCCCCTTTGTGGATCAGGCCGAAGGTGTGGCCCGGATCCTCCTTGATCGGATGGTTCTTCTCCACGATCTCGGACGCTTGTTCGCTGGTCATCCCAGCCGTGTAGCCCTCGAAGTTGGACGGATCGCCCAGCACGAGATTGTAGAACAACAGGCTCACCACATAGGCCAGGGGAATAACGATGACCACGAACAGGCTGGACATCTTGCCGTCTTTGCTTTCAGTGCTCATGTACGGAGGGGTTGCGTTTCGTTGTGAGGTGTTCTTTCTTGTTCTGGAGCTTGTCCGTTGGTTGCTGCCGGGGCCGAAAAAGCCCCGGCGATCGGGGCCGGGGTCAGCAGGGTGGCAAACATAGCAAAGGGGCCGTTCGGCGCATGTGAAGGGATCGTTGCGGGGCGAGCTGTGCGGGGCGGGCGGTCAGACCCCAGGAGTGCGTGAGGAAAGCCGCGAACGGCGGGACGTTGCTGGCGGAGGTACAGGTTAACGCGACGGATCGCCTGCGCGTACGGTCATCACACCATCACCGGGGAACGGCTGGGATCGATCGGGGAACGGCAAAAGGGGGGCGGCCCGAGGCCACTTCCCTTTCGCCGCATGGAGCGGACCGCGCTCAGAGTTTCATCACCCGTTCCACCAAGGAGCGGGAGCCATCGTCGACCTGTACGAAGTAGACACCCTTCGCCAGGTCAGCGATCGGGAACCACCAGGCGCGCGCGGACAGCGTTATCGGCTGCGCCACCTGCTTGCCGGTCACATCCACCAGCCGTACGGAGGTCCGCCGGCCCGATGCTTCCTTCAAAGAGACATAAACCGCCTCCTGTGCCGGGTTCGGGAAGATCCGAACAAGGCTCGCATGGTTCTCCGCCATGCCGATACCCCCCGCGCTTGTCTGCACGTAGCTCACATCATCCACGTAGTACTCGCCCAAGGCTGTGCCGTCGCCATAGGAGTAGAAGTCGATGGCCCCGAGTTGTGGGGTTACGGCACCGCCTTCCGTGTCCATGTCGAAGGGCCAGGTGGTGATGGGTGTGGCGTTCACGAAAAGTGCTGCCCCCGCATTGTCCAGGTCCACATTGATCAGGATGTTCAGCCATTCGCCGGGGACGTAGGTGCCGGTGGCCTCCGAGCCGGCGGTCGTGGCCGTGATCGTTCCGCCGGCGAACTTGACCTCGGCGCCGAAG
>JAGODO010000041.1 GCA_017998165.1 Flavobacteriales bacterium
GTAACGTGGGCATCGGCGTGGACCACACGCTGTACGCCCTGGTCGATGGCGTGGTGGAGTTCCGCCGCAAGCGCAACGATAAGAGCTACGTGAGCGTGGTTCCTGCGGAAGCCGCGAAGAACTGAGCATCCGATCCGGATCTTGAAGCCCCGCTGCCCAGGCAGCGGGGCTTTGTCTTGGAGAGAAACCCAGGCTCAGGCCTCAGTGGCTTGCCGCCAGGTGTTCCTTGGCCCGCGCCGAGTAGAAGCCATTGCGGTCCACCACCGCGTTGAGCAATGGCAATGCCTCCGCGCGGCCCGAAGTCCGCTCCATGGCGAGCGCGTGGTACCACTCGGCCTCTTCAACGAACGTGTCCACCTCGTGCGAACGGGTCCGATCGAGCAATGTGGCGGCGCGGGGGAACAGTCCGAGGTCGTAGCAACAAAGCCCCGCATAGAAGAGCGCGTTCACGTCCTCGGGATATTCTTCAAGCACCACGAACAGGTCCTCCAGACATCCCTGCCTGTCACCGCGCACGAATTTGCTCATCGCGGTCTTGAAGTACCGGTCGTACGGCACCTGGCCATCGGGGGGCCGCGCCTCGGCCTTGGCCCGGGCATCACTGAAGCGCGCGTCAACGGAGCCGCTCGCCAGTTCAAGCACCGGGTCGATGGGATAGAGCTCGCTCGGGTGAACGAGCTTCAGGTCATGGAAGAACATGAGCTTGCGTCCGGGCTTCGGCTCCGGCATCGACCTCGGCCGTTCTTCGGCAACGGGGGCAGGGATCACGGCGGCGGGGGGAATGACCTCCGCCTGGGGAGGTGGTTCCTCGCGCACGGCCGGAACAGCGCTGTCCTGCGGCTGAACGAAGCGATCACCGCCCCGGAACGCCGAGCGCAAGGACTCCGGCAGCGCTGTGGCCTGGTGGAGCTCCGCCTCGAAAGCCGTGTGGTCCTCCGCCGTGACCGGGATCGGAGCGGTCACAGGAAGATCGACCGTCGTCGCTACCCGGTTCTGCTGATCGGAAGAGGCGGTCATCCAAAAAGCAACGATGACCGCGAGCACCGCAGCGCCGATCACCAACCATGTGCGCCCGCTGATACCCCGGTCTGCCGGGCGATGCGCCCGCATCCGGTCGAGGCCCGCCCATGCGCCCGGCATGCGCAGGCCCTCCATCGCATCAGCCGCAAGCGGATCATGCGCGAGATGCGTTTCCACCTCATGCTGTTGCGCAGGCGTGAGTTCACCGCGCACATAGCGCTCCATCTGTTCGCGCGACAATGCGCCACGCGGAGCGAAGGGGTTATCGGTTGTTCTGGTCGTCATCGCGTTCGAGGATGAGGCGCAGGTTGCGGCGCCCGTTCTGGATATGGCTGCGCACCTGCTCGATGGAGAAGCCGGTGGTCTCCGCCGTCTGGCCATAGCTGTTCCGCTCGAGGTAGAATAGACGGATGCAGTGCTGTTGGGCGTCGTTCAACCGGAGCACCGCCGCTTCCAACCGCTGCAGCGTCGCCTCCTGGAGCACCGCATCATCGTTATGATCCTCCGGTGCATGCAGCAGCGCCTCGTCCAAATGCGTTTCCGGGTCGTTCTTGCGCAGGAGCATCAGGCAGCGGTTGCGCATCACCGCATGCACCCAGGGACGGAAATGTTGCACCTCGTGCTTGGCCAGCAGTTCCGGCAGGGAGGCGAAGACCTCCACCACGAGATCCTTCGTGCGTTCGGTGTCCTTCATGTACTTCATGCCCACCCCGAACAACAGATGCGCGTAGCGGTCCCACAACGCAGCGAGCGAGGCCTGCTGGCCGCTCTTGACGCGCGCCACCAGGTCCTCGTCGCTGAGGTGTTCTATGGTCTTTCTTCGGAGGAACACGTTCGCAGTGGTGGAATTCCCGGGGTTGCAAGTTGGAGAGTCGGCGAGTTGGGGAGTTGCTTGATCGATGCAACTCGCCAACTACAGTTCGTCAGCGCATCACTTCCGCATTCCGTTGCTGCCAAAGATCGAAGTAGCTCTTCGTTTCGATGGCGACGATCCCGCCGGTGACATCGCCGTACTTCGCCGGCACGCCCCCGGTGTACACGCTGAAGCTGTTGATGGCCTCATTCGGCACCGCGCTCAATCGCGCTCCGAGCTTCACGCCGTCCACGAAGTAGCACATGTTCTCGGCGCGCGCGCCGCGGAAGTAGAGTCCGTCCCCATGGTTCGCCTTCACCACACCTGGAGCGAAGGAGGTGATGAGCTTCACGGGGTCCACCTTGTTCGGATTGTTGGTGAACTGCTTGTGGAACACCTGGGTCACGCCCGTGTTATCGTGATCGACCATCGGCTTCTCCCATTTGCGGCGCTCCACCACCACCGGACCCAGTTCGGCCGGCGCCATTTCGATCCCGGTCATGCGGGTGATGTTGTCCGGGGCCACGAGCACATCCGAGAATTCCTGCGGCCGCATCCCGGCCATCGTAACGCTCACGCCGTAGCTCCCGGAGACCAAAGGCTTCAAGGAGAACCATCCATCGATGTCCGTCATGGTGGACACCACGCGCTCCCCTTGCCGGGCGGTCACCATCGCACCGGGTACGGCACCATACGGATCAAGCACTTTGCCCTGTATCTCCCCGAGGCCCTGCCCCATCACGGCCGCGCTGAGCGCCAGGGCCGCGATCATCATTCCGATTCTGTTTCCCATTGGTCAGCGGTCGTTGAGTGACCGGTTGACCATAGGATGCAGCGATCACCCGGATCGCATAACACCTACAACTCCACCGCCACCACCTCCCGCACGCCCGGCACCATCTGCTTAAGCAGGTTCTCGATACCACCTTTCAGGGTGACCATGCTGCTGGGGCAGCCACTGCACGAGCCGCGCAGGTCCACTGCCACGACTCCGTCAGCGAAGGAGCGGAAGGCGATATGGCCACCATCTCCAGCCACGGCAGGGCTCACGTACTCATCGATCACGGCGATGATCTTCCGCTCGTCGTCGGTGGAAGGATCGGCATGGGTCACGGCTCTCTCATTGGCGTCGGCGAGCTTCTGGGCGGGCGCATCGGCGTTCACCACGCGACCATCGGCATTGAGGTAGTCCTGAATGTACTCGCGCAATTCCATCTGCACGAGATCCCAGTCCACCGAGTTGTTCCGCGTGACGGTGATGAAATTGCCGCTGATGAAAACACCGGTGACGAAGGGCAGATTGAAGATGTGCGCGGCGAGCGGGCTCACGGCCTCGGCCTCCTCGGGAGTTCGGAACTCCACCATGCGACCGTCCGGCACGAGCATCCGGCTGGCGACATAACGCATCGTTGCCGGGTTGGGGGTCATCTCCGCGTAGACGGAGACGGGGGGCGGTTTCGTCGGGGTTTCCATAGGCGACAAAGCTACGGCCACCCGTATCGCCTGCCCGTACAACATCACCGCGCCATGCGGGAACGCGCCCGGTCCCGCCATTGTGGATCCTTGGCGAGGGGGTACCCGGTGCGCGGGGCGGCACGGGCCTATTTTCGCGGCGCCTGAGGGCGGAAGAACGGAACGATCCATGCTTGAACTGACCTATCTGCGTGAGCTGCGTGAGGAAGCGATCACCCGGTTGAAGAAGCGCCACATCGACGCGGAGGCCCTGTTGGGCAAAGCGGTGGAACTGGACGCCGCGCGGCGCACCACTCAGAACGCGCTCGACGCCCAGCAGGCCGAACTCAACACGTTGAGCCGTACGATCGGTGATCTGATGAAGAGCGGGCAGAAAGCCGAGGCCGAAGCCGCGCGTGCGAAGACCACCGAGTTGAAGGCCGGCATCGCCCGGCTGCAGGAGGAGCTGAATGCGGCGGAGTCCGCCCTGCGCGACCAGCTCTGCTTGATCCCCAACGCGCCCCACGCCAAGGTGCCCCCCGGCAAGACGCCCGAGGACAACGTGACCGTCATGCAGGAAGGGACGATGCCCGCACTGCCGGAGGACGCCAAACCGCACTGGGAACTCGGCGAGGACTACGGGCTGCTGCACATGGACCTCGGCGTAAAGGTCACCGGCGCGGGATTCCCCGTTTACAGTGGGCAAGGAGCCAAGCTCCAACGTGCGCTCATCAGCTTCTTCCTTGATCGGGCCATCGATGCGGGTTATCGGGAGATCATCCCTCCGCACATGGTGAACGCGGAGAGTGCCTTCGCCACGGGGCAGCTGCCCGACAAGGAAGGCCAGATGTACCACGCCACGGTGGATGGGCTCTACCTGATCCCCACGGCAGAAGTGCCGATCACCAACCTCTACCGCGACGACATCATCGCAACGGAGCGGCTGCCCATCAAGAACGTCGGGTATACACCCTGCTTCCGCCGGGAGGCGGGCAGCTACGGGGCACACGTCCGGGGACTCAACCGCGTCCACCAGTTCGACAAGGTGGAGATCGTGCGCATCGAGAAGCCGGAAGACAGCTATGCCGCGCTGGACGAAATGGTAGAACACGTCAAGGGACTGCTGCGTGACCTGGAGCTGCCCTACCGTCAATTGCTGCTCTGCGGCGGGGACATGGGCTTCGCCAGTGCCATGACCTACGACATGGAGGTGTATGCCGGTGCACAGAAGCGCTGGCTGGAGGTGAGCTCCATCAGCTGCTTCGAGACGTTCCAGAGCAATCGCTTGAAATTGCGGTACAAGGGCGATGACAAGAAGACACGCCTGTTGCACACGTTGAACGGAAGTGCCTTGGCCCTCGCGCGCATCGTGGCGGCATTGCTGGAGAACAATCAGACACCCGATGGCATCCGGATCCCGAGGGCGCTACAGCCCTACACGGGTTTTGAAATGATCCGCAAATGACCACGCGTGTACCGTTGGCGATCATGGCCGCGTTCTTGCTCTTGGCGCACAGCGCGTGCAGGCGACCGGCCGACGCGCACAACCTCGCCGCCGTGGACAGCCTGCTGCATGTGACCGACAGCCTGATCAGCGCCGTGAAGGCACTGGACATCGCGCGTATACAGCGCATCGATTCGCTCTACGCCCTCAAAGCGGAGCATGTGGAGCAGCGCATGCGCGACACGCTGAACAAGCAGGAAGCCCTGGCGCTCGGGAACTATCAGCGCACGATGTCCAAGTACCCCGTCCGCACCCTGAAAGGTCATCCGTCCGTGCTGGCGCGGCTGGACGTGAGCCTTCTCCAGCTGAAGAACCTGCGGAACGATGTGGAAAAGGGCCTGTTGGAACCCGCGGTGGAATCGAAGTACATACTGGACGAACGGGCGGCACTCGCTCGAGCAAGCGCCGATGTGGAAACCGTCTTCGCGGGTTTCGCCACCATCCTGAGAGATGACCGGCAATACGGTGCGGAGGTGGATTCCTTGCTTGCACCGGATACCATCCCAACGCGATGATGCGCCACCTGCTCCTGTTCCTGTTCATCGGACTTTGCGGTGGTCTGGCCGCACAGGGCACCGACGAGCAACTGGCCGCGCAGTATCTGGGGCAGGGTGACTACCAGCGCGCCGCGCTCTACTATGACAAGCTGTACAAGGGGCAGCCATCCACGCACAACTACGAGCAGTTGTTCAAATGCCGCGTCGCCCTGAAGGAGTACGAGGAAGCGGCCAAGCTCGCCAAGGACCAATCACGGCGGCAGGGCAACGAACCGCGCTTCCTGGTGGACATGGGCGCCGTGGCCAAACTGATGGGCGATGCCGGAAAAGCAGAGGACTACTTCAACAAGGCGATGAAGGGCCTGAAGCCCGAAGTCGGCTCCGTGCGTTCACTGGCCAATGCGTTCCAGAAAGCGGAAGAGACCGAGCGTGCGCTCCAAGTGTATGAGCGTGGCAAGAAGACCATCAAGGACGGTGGTTGGTCGTTCGACTACGAGATCGCCGAACTGTACGCGGCGAAGGGGGACATCCCGGCGATGACCGCCACTTACATGGATCTGCTCGCGGTGAACCCGAGCTATCTGCAGACCGTGCAGAACGGGCTGGCCCGCTACATCGATTTCACGAAGAGCGATGAGCGCACCGGGATGCTGCGCACAGAGCTCCTGCGACGTTCCCAAAAGGATCCGGACAATACCATCTTCCAGGAGATGCTCATCTGGCAGTATCTCCAGCAGAAGGACCTCACCGGGGCCTTCGTGCAGAGCAAGGCGATGGACAAGCGCTTCAACGAAGGCGGCCATCGGTTGATGGAACTGGCGGAGATCGCGGTGACCAACAAGGACTGGTCCACGGCGGCCAAATGCTACCAGTACATCATCGACCAGGGCAAGCAGAACGCGAACTTCACGAAGGCGCGCATGGGCCTGGTACGCGCGCTGGACGCCCGTGTGACCGAGCAGGCGGAGCCGCCCCGTGCGGAATTGGACGAGCTGGTGGCGCAGTACGGAATCGCGCTCTCCGACCTGGGCCGTTCCTTCAACACCACCGAGCTCTTGCGCGGACTGGCCCGCGTGAAGGCCTATTACCTGAACGATCGGGCAGGCGCGACGGCGCTGTTGGACGAAGCGATCAACACCGGAGGCATCGACCCGAAGACACAGGCGCAATTGAAGCTGGACCTGGGCGATATCCACATCCTCGACGCGGATATCTGGGAGGCATCGCTGCTGTATTCACAGGTGGACCTGGACTACAAGAACGACGTGCTCGGTCACGACGCCCGGTTGCGCAACGCCAAGGTGAGCTACTTCGCCGGTGATTTCCTGTGGGCGAAGGCGCAGTTGGACGTGCTGAAGGCCAGCACGAGCAAACTCATCGCCAACGATGCCATGGAGCTCTCGCTGCTCATCACCGACAACATCGGCGAGGACAGCACGCGCTCGCCCCTCACGCAGTTTTCCCGCGCGCAACTGTTGATGTACCAGCACCGGTACGACGAGGCGCTCCTGACGCTGGACAGCCTGAACCTCGACTTTCCGCTCAACAGCCTGGGTGATGACATCCTCTACGAGCGTTACCGTGTCGCGTACGCGCGCCATCAGTTCGATACGGCGGCCACCTTCCTCGAGAAAGTACTGGAACTCTACCCCACCGACATCCTAGTGGACAACGCGCTTCTCGATCTCGGGAAGCTCTATGAGGACAAATTGAACGACAAGGAGAAGGCCAAGGCATACTACGAGAAGCTGTTGTTCGAGCAGAGCGGCAGCATCTTCGTTCCGGAGGCGCGTGACCGCTTCCGCCGGCTGCGCGGCGATCATGACGACCTGGACACACCGGAGAAGCAGTTCCTGAACGGCCCGCAATGATCATCTACAACGTCACGGTGAACGTGGACGCCGACGTGGCCGAGGAGTGGCTCCAGTGGATGAAGGCCGTTCACATCCCGGACGTGATGGCGACAGGCCTGTTCCTGGACAACCGCATCTGCCGTGTGCTGGCCGAGGAGGAAGGCGGCTTCACCTATGCGATCCAGTACACCGCGGCGGACATGGCCACCTATGAGCGCTACAAAGCGGAGCATGCCCCACGTCTTCAAGCCGAAACACAGAAACACTATGGCGGCAAGTTCGTCGCCTTCCGCACTTTGTTGGAAGTGGTGCATACAGCCTGAAAGAAGGTGTGGGTTGTGAAGTGTTATCTGTGAAGCAGGAAGTAGAGCACCTCACACCCCACACTTTACACCTCACACTTCACACCTCGTGTTCGTCCGCGCCAAGAAGCACCTCGGTCAGCACTTCCTGAAAGAGGAGGGTATCGCGCAGCGTATCGCCGAGAGCCTGACCGGCCATGGTGGATACAGGCACCTGATCGAGGTCGGGCCCGGGACCGGGGCGTTGACGAAACACCTGATCGGTCTCGGGCGATACGAATTGACCTGTTTCGAGGTGGACACCGAGAGCATCTCGTTCCTGGAGAAGGAGTATCCGGCGCTGCGCATCCTGCAACGGGATTTCCTCCGCGCGGATCTGGCCAGCATCACGGACGGCAAGCTGGCGGTGATCGGCAACTTCCCTTACAACATCAGCACGCAGATCGTCTTCAAAGTGCTGGATGACAGGCACCGCGTCACCGAAATGGTGGGCATGTTCCAGAAGGAAGTAGCGGACCGCATCTGTGCGAAGCCCGGTAGCAAGACCTATGGGATCACGAGCGTGCTCACGCAGGCCTGGTACGATTGCGACATGCTCTTCATCGTGGAGCCGGAGTCGTTCATCCCGCCGCCGAAAGTCAGGAGCGCGGTCATCCGCTTGCGGAGGAACAACGTGCTGAAGCTGGACTGCGACGAGACCCTGCTCTACCAGGTGGTGAAGACCGCCTTCAACCAGCGGCGCAAGATGCTGGGCAACGCCTTGAAGAACTTCGCGCCCATGACCAACGGGGTTCCCGAGCGCTACACGAAACTGCGCGCCGAACAGTTGTCCGTAGCGGACTTCATCGCCCTCACCCAGGGCTGTGAAGCGCCGTAGTTTCGCGCGCCTCACATCTTCTCATCATCTGATCGACCGTGCCGTTCGAACTCAGCGATAGCAGCCTGGAACGCATCCAGGAACTGGTGCGGCAGCAGCACAACGACGCCTTGCTGGCGGAGGTGAGCGAGCTGCACCCGGCGGACATCGCGATGGTGCTGGACCGTGTGGACCTCACCGAAGCGCGGTACATCTTCGATCTGCTCGAGGCCGAAACAGCGGCGGAGGTGATCACCGAACTGCCCGAGGACCGGCGCGATGCCCTGCTCGGAACGCTCAGTGCGGAAGAGATCGCCGAAGAGGTGATCGAACAACTCGATTCGGATGACGCGGCGGACGTGATCGCCGAGCTGCCTGACGCCATGCAGCAGGAGGTGCTCGCAAGCATGGACGACGGCGAGCTGAAGAGCGAGATCACCGAGTTGCTCAGCTACGCGGACAACACAGCGGGCGCCCTGATGGCCAAGGAGCTCGTGAAGGTGAACGTGGGTGCCAGCATGCTCGATTGCGTGCGTGAACTGCGCAAGCACGGCGAGCATATCGACAACATCTACCAGATCCACGTCGTCGATGACCACGGCCGGTTCATCGGCACCATCCAGCTCAAACAGCTCATCACCGAAAGTCTGCGCTCGCCGGTGAAGGACGCTTACGACCCGGACGCCGTGGCCGTGAAAGCGGATACGGACGTGGAGGAAGTGGCCCGCCTGATGGAGAAATACAACCTGGCGGTGATGCCCGTGATCGACGACCGGGGGCGGCTCGTCGGCCGGATCACGTTCGATGACGTGATGGACTCCGTGCGGAAGGAAGAGACAGAGGACGCGCAGAAGATGGGCGGTATGGAAGCGCTGGAGTACAGCTACAGCAACAGCAGCCTGTGGGAAATGGTGAAGGCGCGCGCGGGCTGGCTGGTGATCCTGCTGATCGGCGAGGGCTTCACGGCCACGGCGATGAGCTACTTCGAGGATGAGATCGCGAAGGCCGTGGTGCTCGCCCTCTTCGTGCCGATGATCATCTCCTCAGGCGGGAACACGGGATCCCAAGCGTCCTCGCTCATATGCCGTGCGCTGGCCATGGGGGATGTCACCACGAAAGAGTGGTGGCGCATCGTGAAGCGTGAAATGAGCGTGGGCGTAACGTTGGGCATCGTACTCGGGATCGTCGGTTTCGGGCGCGTGGCGATCTACAGCCAATTCACCCAGATATACGGACCGCATTGGGTGATGATCGGCCTGGCCATCGGCTTCTCGCTGATGGGCGTGGTGATCTGGGGCAACCTGATAGGCTCTTCGTTCCCGCTCGTGCTGAAACGCCTCGGCATGGACCCGGCGGTGAGCAGCGCGCCCTTCGTGGCCACGGTGGTCGACATCACCGGGCTGGTCATCTATTTCACCATCGCTTCGGTGTTCCTGGCCGGCATCCTGCTGTGAAAGTCCTCTTCATCGATAGCGTCCATCCGGTGCTGAGCGAACGGCTCACGATGGCGGGCCATACATGCGAGGACGTGAGCGAGCTCAACGGCGAAGCGCTGCTGGTCCGGTTGCACGACGCCGAAGGTCTCGTGATCCGCGGGCGCGTAGTGCTGGACGCGAAGGCGCTTGACCGCGCACCCGATCTCCGCTTCATCGCGCGGGCCGGTGCGGGCATGGAGAACATCGACCAATCGGAATGCGCACGGCGAGGTATCCGGCTCTACAATTCACCGGAGGGCAACCGCGATGCGGTCGGCGAACACGCCATCGGCATGCTGCTCGCGTTGATGAACCACTTGCCGCGCGCCGACCGTGAAGTGCGCGGCGGCAAATGGCGGCGCAAGGAGAACACGGGGCACGAGCTCAACGGAAGCACGGTCGGCATCATCGGCTTCGGCCGGATGGGCAGTGCGTTCGCGGAAAAACTGCAGGGCTTCGGCGTGAGGATCCTCGCCTACGACAAGTACCTGAAGGACTACGCGCCCGACCACGTCCAGGAGACGACGCTCGAGGACCTGCTCGAGCACAGCGATGTCATCAGCCTGCACCTGCCCCTGGCAACGGAGACCGAACGCTATGCCGACGCCGCCTTCTTCGCGCGGTGCAGGAAGCCCATCTGGTTCCTCAACACCGCTCGTGGCCCGCTGGTGGACACCGAAGCACTGCTGGACGCGCTGGACAACGGCCGGGTACGCGGGGCCTGCCTTGACACGCTGGAATTCGAAGAGCGCTCATTGCTCGGCCTTCGCAGCCATGCGCCACAACACGTTCTGCAACGCCTGTTCAAGCACGAGCGCGTGATGCTCTCCCCGCACATCGCGGGCATCACCCACGAGAGTTACTTCAAGTTGGCGAACATCCTCGCGGACAAGATCCTGAACGACGTCGCCGATGGGAACCTCTAGCTGCCGTACCAGGCTTTGTCGAGGTGTCTACCTTGCCACGGCCTCCGCACTCTTCCTCGCCGGATGCACGTACGAGACCGTGACCCGTCCCGAGATCCATGGCCACCGCGGTTGCCGCGGCCTGCTGCCGGAGAACACCTTGCCCGCCTTCCTGAAGGCGGCGGAACTGGGCTGCGACTGGCTGGAAATGGACGTGGTGATCACCGCCGACAGCCAGGTGCTCGTGAGCCATGAACCCTGGATGGAACACCGCATCTGCCGCACGCCGCAGGGCGACAGCATCACCGAACAGCAGGCGCACGGGTTCAACATCTACCGGATGTCCTTGGCCGAAGCGCAGCGATTCGATTGCGGCAGCACGCATCATCCCGATTTTACGGAGCAGGAGAACAGCCCCCAGCACAAACCAACGCTGCGCGAGGTGGTGGAAGCGGTGGATGATCAGGCGATGGAGGACGGGAACATGGGCGTGGGCTACAACATCGAGATCAAGAGCGACCCGGCGTTGTACGACACCTGGCAGCCGCGTCCGGAGAAGTTCGCCGAACTCGTCCTCGCGCAGATCGATTCGCTCGGCATTTCAGGGCGCGCGATCATCCAATCGTTCGACCCCGCCGTGCTGGAAGCCGTACATGTCATCGACGAGAATATTCCGGTGGCCTTGCTCGTGGACAACACCGATGGCCTGGACGCGAACCTGAAGCGCCTCACGTTCGCGCCCACGCACTACAGTCCCGCATTCGAGCTGGTGGACAAGGAACTCGTGAAGGAGCTGGACGCGCGCGACATCGAGCTGCTCGTTTGGACCGTGAACGACAAGGGCGACATCAAGAAGATGCTGAAGCTCGGCGTCGGGGGCATCATCACCGACTACCCGGACAAGGTCATCGCCCTGCTGGACGAGGAGTGATCAAACACCGGGCCCGATCACGCGCGCCATGCCTGCTTCGAAACGATCGAGATCCGCCGCCCATCGCGCCGGATCCGTGCGCGGATCCGAGGTGACGAGCCTTCCGCAGAGTTCCGTGAAGTAGGCCCCATCGAGTGAAACCAGTTGTGGCTTCAGCGAATGCACCACACGCAGGACCTTGTCAACGTCACCGCGCGAACGGGCGTCGCGCAAGGTCTGTAGACGTTCCTCGGCACGACGTCGCACCAAGGCGAGCAGCACGGCATCCTCCTCCGGGTTGAACGCGACGTTCGGTTCCTCCCGCACCGGGGGGGTCGCAGGCGCCGGTTTCAGGACTTCGGGCAACTCGGTCTTCGGAGGGGCGTTTGCCACGGATGAAGCCACCACCGTCGGTTCGGTGCTCCGCTTGCTCACCATTCTGAGCCAGGTCACCTCCTGCCGCAGCCCTTTCAGCTCCGCGCGCTGCAGACGGATGTATACCCCGAAGAACAGGACGGAAAGCAGCAGGGCGAGCACACCCCCACCGATGACGATCAGCGACCGGTCAGATCGGCGCTCATGCTCAGCGGCCATGGCTTCCAAGGCATTTGACGAAGCGGCGCGCTGGACGCCAAGTGCCGTGGTCAGACTGTCAATGCGACCCTTGGCCACGGCGTTCAGGAACTCCGCCTTCTCCACCGCTGTGACGGCTTCCTCGCGGAGCACCTCGGTCAAGCGGCTGACCTCGGCCCATTCGTGGTTCGCCTTTTCGTTGGACTTGAGCGCGGTGTACCGGTCCGCCAGGTCCCGGTGTACACGAAGGGCCAACTCGGGTGATCCAGCAGCACTGTCCAGCAGCCCGGCGGCTTCCTGTAGGAGCTTCAGGCCTTGATAAGACTTGACCAGCTCGACCAGATCCAAGCGCAGTGATGCGCCCGTGACCGCATCTTGGGCCGAATCAGCGGTTGCGATGCGCTGCTCGATCGAGGCGATGGCGTCATCGGCAGGGGTCACTTTCCCATCCTGCGCCCAAGTCCCGAGGCTCAGAAAAACCAGCGCGACACCCAACATCAGGCGGATAGCCGCCCCCACGACCCTGCATTCCATGGCGGCGAAACTAGGCCGAGGTCCGTCAAGGTCGTCGGAGCCTTTCCGGTGGAAGTATCCTCCGAGTTGTCCACGATCCTCCCCTCCGGGCGGGCTATTTCAGCACGAAGCGGGCCGTAGTGCGGCTGCGCTGTTCCAGCAGGATCTCGCGACCCGAGGTCAGCTTGGCCAAGGTGGCCTCGTCCGGATGCCGGACGGTGAGCAGTTCGAGGCCTTCGTTCCACTTCACCTCATAGTCACCGCGCAATTCCATGACCAAGGGCTTCACGCGGTTGTCGTTGTCGGCGCACACGGTGAAGGCGACCGCGCTGTTCTGCATCATGTTCACCCGTACCCCGTGCTTGGAGAACACGCTGAAGATGCCGCTCAGGTTCTCCTCCACAACGAAGGACAGGTCGCGGGGCGTGATGGAGAGCAGCACTTGTCCGGGCTTCACGATGAACGACGGGATGAGCGAGTCGTTCTCACTGCGGTCGTCGATGGTGCTGCCCGGCGCGGCCAAGTCCATGAACGAACGCACGTAGAGCGGGATATGCTTCTTCTGCAGCGGTTGCAACGTGCGGGGGTGGATCACGCTCGCACCGAAGTAGCTGAGCTCGATGGCCTCTCGGTAGCTGATGTGCGAGAGGAGCTTCGTGTCCGGAAAGAGCTTCGGATCGGCGTTGAACATGCCGGGCACATCCTTCCAGATGGTGACGCTCTCCGCGTCCAGCAGGTAGGCGAAGATCGCGGCGCTGAAATCGGAGCCTTCGCGGCCGAGGGTCGTGGTATCCCCTTCCGTGGAGAAGCCGATGAACCCTTGAGCCACGATACGCTTCGGTACGCCGGGTACTTCGGCAAGCAAGGTGGAAGCTCGGCGTTCGGAGGTTTCCCAGTCAACGCGCGCGCTCCGATACGTGTCATCCGTGCGCACGATCGTCCGCGCATCGACCCAGGTGTTGGCGAGACCAGCGTGCTTCAAGTGCGCACTGACGATCAACGTGCTCCAGATCTCGCCTTGCGAAACGATCTGGTCGTAGTCACGATCGACGTTGCCTGACGGTTTCCCCAAGAGGAGATCCCTCAGCCTTTGGAAATGCAGGACCAGCTCCGCTTGCGCCGCTTCATCCGTTGGGGCGACTTCCGCAAGCACCACCGCATGCGCCCTGCGGAGTGCTTCAACCCGCTCGGCCACGTCCTTGCCTTCGCGATATCCCCACACCACCTCCTCCAGCGCATTGGTGGTCTTCCCCATCGCGCTCACCACGATCAGCAGGTCGTCATCCGGAAAATGGCTGAGCACGTTCGCGACGTTGCGCACGCCCGCGGCGTCCTTCACGCTGGCACCACCGAATTTGAAGACCTTCATCGCTTGTCGCTATCGGCCGAAAGATGCGGAAGCGCGATCACTTGGAAGCCATCGCGGCCTTCGCCGAGGATCAGGGCCAGTTCTCCCAACGCGATCGTGCCCGTGATACGAACGCGTTCGGGCGAAGCATCGATGGGGCGTACCGCATCGAACCGCGCAAGCAGCTCCTGGTGCGTGGCAGGGATCCGGGCGTAGACATGGATCCGCTCATCGCCATTGGAAAGCGTTGGCGCCTGGGCAGTGACTTTCGCGTAACCGTAACCACCGCCGCGGATGAGTTGCTGCACATCGCTCAGCACCGCCAGACCGGTAGGCAGCTTGCCAGCGCCCTTGCCCTGCAGAACGTGCGTTCCGGAATGCGTGCCCACGATGCGCACCGCGTTGTACTCGTTGCGGACGAAGGCGAAGGCGTCATCGGGCCGGAGGAACGTGGGCAGAACATGCGGGACGAGCCTGCCTCCGGACAGGAAAGCGGAGGCGATCAACCGGAGGTTCCTACCCTGCGCCCGGCCGAACGCCAGGTCCTCGGCCCGCAGACCTTCGATCCCGTGACGGAAGATGTCACGCGGCTTCGCGACCGTGCCGAACGCATGCGCGATCAGGATCGCCAGCTTGTAGCGTGCATCATCCCCGCAGAGGTCCGAAGCGGGGTCCGCTTCCGCGAATCCCGCGTCCTGGGCTTGGCGGAGCGCCTCCGCCGGTGAAGCGTTCTCCTCTTGCGTCTTCGTCAGGATGTAGTTCGTGGTGCCGTTCAGGATGCCGTCCACTCGCAGCACTTCCTCTCCGCTGAAGTGTGTTTCCAACGCGTGGAGCACCGGAATGCTCGCAGCGCATGAAGCCTCATACAGCAAGTGCTGCCCGGTCTCGCGTTGCAGAGCGATGAGCTCGGCGAGGTTCTCCGCGACCACGCGCTTGCTCGCCGTGATCGCGTTGCGGCCCGAGTTCAACGCATGGGTGATCACCTCCAGCGCGAGCACCGGATCGTTCGTCAGCTCCACGATCGCGTGCACTTGATCGTCGCCGAGAATGTCGAGCGCTTCATAGGTGAGCGATGCGCCGCCGATGTCACGCGAGCGTCCCTGCTCCTTCACGCAGACGTGCTTCACATGGGCGGCAGTACCGCCGTTGGCGTTGAGCAGCTCCAAGAATCCCTGGCCCACGCAACCGTGGCCGAAGGTGCCGAGCGTCAATGATGGGGTGCGCATGGCTCAGGCGGGGATCAACTGTTGAACCGCGTTCGCCTTCAGTTCTGCAAAGGCATGCTGCAGGTCCTCGATCAGATCATCCGGATGCTCGAGCCCGACGCTTACGCGCACCAAGCTGTCTTGGATCCCGGCGGCGAGTCGCGCTTCGCGGGGAACGGAGGCGTGGGTCATCCTGGATGGCACACACACCAGGCTCTTGACGCCACCGAGACTTTCCGCGAGCGTGATCAACCGCGTGTGCTTCACCAGTTCCACGGCCGCTTCCTCACGGTCGTCCTTCAGCCAGAAGCTGATGACGCCACCGAAGGCACTGCTCTGCGAACGCGCGACCAGGTGGTTCGGATGCGAGCGAAGGCCGGGATAGTTCACACCGGTGACATCCGGATGCCCTTTGAGGAACTCGGCGATCTTCTGAGCGCTGCTCGAAATGTGCGCGTACCGCACATGCAGGGTCTGCGCGCCACGGATCGCCAGCCAGCTGTCCTGCGGACCGAGCACTGCACCCGTCGCGTTCTGGATGTACCGCAATCGCTCTCCGAGATACACGTCCTTCACGACCACCGCGCCGCCGATCACGTCGCTGTGGCCCGCGATGTACTTGGTGATGCTGTGCAGAACGATATCGGCTCCGAGCTTCAAAGGCTGTTGCGCAACGGGTGAGCAGAACGTGTTGTCCACGAGCAACAATGCTTTCGCCGCCTTCGCGATGGACGCGATCGCCTTGATGTCGCTCACCTTCAGCGTGGGATTGGTCGGCGTTTCCAGCCAAACGAGCTTCGTCTTCCGTGTGATCGCCTCCAGCACGTTCCCGGGAGCGCTCGTGTCCACGTGCTTCACGGTGATGCCGAAGCGGTTGTAGATCGTATGCAGCGCGCGGTAGGTCCCACCGTAGATGTCGTTCACCGCGATGATCTCGTCACCGCTGCTGAGGAGCTTGAGCACCGCGTCAATGGCAGCGAGTCCGCTGGAGAACGCGATGCCCCGGCTTCCGCCTTCGAGTTCCGCGAGCAACTCCTCGAATGCTTGTCGCGTGGGGTTGTTGGTGCGCGAATAGTCGAAGCCCTTGTTGATGCCGGGGGCCTCTTGTTCGAAGGTGCTCGTCTGGTAGATCGGCACGGATACGGCTCCCGTGAGGGGGTCGTGCGGCAGGGTGTGAAGGAGCCTGGTCTCTGTTCTCATAACTTGTCTGATTGTTTGGTTTCGTGGTTGAACACGCACCGCACCAGAAAAGCTTCCGGGAAAGGACCGCGCAGAAATGCGAACGGTCTCCTCCGGACAAGCCGAAAGAGACCGTGTGGGGTCTTTGTTCGTCTTATCTCTCCGCGCTATCGCTAACGCGGCAGGATGTGGCACCAATGCTCTCGCGAGCTGGTTG
>JAGODO010000310.1 GCA_017998165.1 Flavobacteriales bacterium
CAACGCGTTCAAGCCCGGCGAGAAACTGGAGTATGTGCTGCACTATGGCATCATGAACGCTGGGATGGCCACCTTGGAACTGAAGGAGGCGGATGCGGATCTCGCGGGGCGTAAGCTGTTGCACGCCGTAGGGGAGGGCCACAGTGCCGGCGCGTTCAAAGCATTCTATAAGGTGAACGACCTGTACGAGTCGCGTTTCGACAAGGATGGCGTCTTCCCCTGGGTCTTCACCCGCCGCGTGGAGGAAGGCGGATACAAGATCAGCCAGGACTACTCCTTCCTGCAGCATCGTCACAAGGTCACCACCCAAGAGCAGAAGACCTTCGACATTCCGGCCCATGCCCAGGACATGATCAGCGCGTTCTACTATGCGCGCACCTGGGACCTGAGCAACCTCACGGAAGGGCAGGAGTTCACGGTTGACCTGTTCATGGACAATGAGAATTGGCCGTTGAAAATGAAATACGTGGGCAGGGAGACCATCAAGATCCGGAACGGCAAGTACCGCTGCCTGAAGTTCCAGCCCATGGTCCAGAAGGGCCGGATCTTCAAGAGCAACGACGACCTGAACGTGTGGATCAGCGATGATGGCAACCGCATCCCGATCCTGGTGCAGGCCAAGATCCTGGTCGGCTCGATCAAAATGGAGTTGAGCGGCTACGAAGGCCTCGCGAATCCGATCGCGAAAGAGTGAGCCCTCCCCTCTCCCCAGGAGAGGGGTTGGGGGTGAGGGGCCACATCGGATCGTTGAAAGGAACGGGAGCCCCGGGCGTTACGGTCCGGGGCTTCGGCATTTCTTGCGGGCATGGGGGGGAAATGGAAATGGGTAAGTGGCACGGCCATCCTGGCCGTGGTCGGTGCGTACGTCTACATCGGCGTGGACGTCCACCCGCACGAGGAATACGTTTCGGACCCGGTGGCGGCGCTGGTCGTGGAGGACACGGTTCCCGCGCCATTGGGAGCGTACGGCATACCGCTGGACGGCTTCATCATCGAGCGCGGCCAGGTGAAGAAGGGCCAGACCTTCAGTGATCTCCTTTCGCCCTTCGGCATCGGTGCTACGGAAGTGGACAGCCTCGTGCGTATGGCGGCACCGGTATTCGATATCAACAAGATGCGGGCGGGACATCCGTACGCGGTGGTCTTCACCGACGACGGCGCGAAAACGCCGGCCTTCTTCGTCTATGAGGCCGACCAGGTGGACCATGTGATCTTCACCCTGCGCCCCCCTATGGACGTGCGCGTGGACCAACGGCCGGTCCACACCGAGCGCAAGAGCGTGAGCGTGGCCATCACCGGCGCACTATGGAACGACATGGAAAAGGCCGGTGCCGACCCGACCCTTTCCCTCTACCTGGCCGATGTGTTCCAATGGACGGTCGACTTCTACAAGGACGTGCAGCCCGGCGATGTCTTCACCATGGTGTACGAGCAGAAGACCGTGGACGGCGAGCGCTACGGACAGCCGGAAGTACTGGGTGTTCGCTTCGAGGGCGGCGATGTGACCAGGCAAGCGTTCCGTTTCGCGAAGGACAGCACTTCGGCCGCCGCGTATTTCGATGCCGACGGCAACAGCTTGCGCAAGGCGTTCTTGAAAGCGCCCTTGAAATTCAGCCGCGTGTCATCGGGCTTCACCATGAAACGCTTCCATCCCGTGCAACACCGGTGGAAATCGCACTTGGGAACCGACTATGCCGCGCCCTATGGCACACCCATTCTGGCTGTGGGCGAAGGTGTCGTGGAGAAAGCGGGCTACACGGCCGGTAACGGCAATTATGTGAAGATCCGTCACAACGGCGTGTACGAGACGCAATACCTGCACATGCGCAAGATCCTGGTGAAGAACGGGCAGCGCGTGGAACAGGGACAGAGCATCGGCGAGGTCGGCAGCACGGGCCTGGCCACGGGTCCGCACGTCTGCTTCCGCTTCTGGAAGAATGGCCAGCAGGTGGATCACCGCCAGGAAGAAATGCCGAGCGCCGAGCCCATCGCCAAGGCGGACCGCTTCGACTTCGAGATGCAGCGCGATATGCTGCTCGCCCAGCTCGATGAGGCCGCCCGCTCGGGCCAGCACACGAGCATCGCTACCTTCTAGGAACGGGCCGCCGTCCCGATCGCGTGATAACGGAGCACCTGCGGCCCCGTCTGCTCTGCCGCGAGCGAAACGTTGATCATCGCTCGGGCCAAGATGTCGCTGGCCATCGGCCGATAGTCCGCGAACGAGCCGTGCATCAACGGGGCCATGGCCGTCATCACCCCGATACCGATCCGCTCGCCAAGCCTGAACTCTTTCCGACCTCCGGTGAGGATGGATGGCTGGAAAATGGCCAAGCGCGGCAACCCGATCGCGCGCAGTCCGGCTTCCATTTCCCCTTTCACCCGGCTGTAGAATACACGGCTGTGGGCGTCCGCCCCGATCGCACTGACCACCGAGAAGACCGGCACGCCTTGCTGCTTGGCCCACCGGGCGATACCGAGCACCAGGTCCTTGTCCACATGGATGAACTTCTGCTGGTCCCCGCCAACGGTGCGGATGGTGGTGCCCAAACAGCAGATCGCGGCATCCACATGTTCTCCTTTCAAACCCGCGAGCAGGTCGCCATCGCCGGAGATCCATTCCACGAGTTTCGGATGCTTCACCCCGACTGACCGGCGAACAAGCACTACGACGCGCTCCACTCGTGGATCCGCCAGCGCCTTGCTCACCACCTCGCTCCCGACCAGTCCCGTCGCTCCAGCTACCAAGATGCTCCGTCCCATGCCCCAAAGGAACAAGGCGGCCGGGAACCTTGGCTGTGCATGGGCCGTTCAAGCCGCGTTCTTCAGGTAGCCTTCGGACAAGGCGGGCCCCCGATCGTCGATCACTCCTCGACGCCGGACGACCGCTCAGGGTGTTTGCGTCGAGTTCGCCGAACGGCGGGCCTAACGCACCCCGTACGCAAGCCTGCGGAACACGGACCCCCGCCAAGCGGGATGAAGCACATGCGCAGGCACCTTACCTCGATATCAATCACGGCTTCTGCGGCCACCGTGCTGCTTTTCCTGCTGTTCCTTGTCTCCTGCAAGAAGGAAACGGAGATCGTGCCGGACAACCAGCCGCCGGATTACGACGGTATCGCCACCGTGATCACGGAGAACTATGTGAACCGGTTGTTCATCGACCTGCTCGGTCGAGAGCCGCTCGATGCGGAGATGGCGGCCGAGGTCGCGGCGCTGGAAAGCGCGGAACTTTCCCAAGCCTCGCGCGAAGCGCTCGTGAACAAGCTGATGACGAGCACCGCCTACCTCGAGGACGACAGCAGCTACAAGAACAAGTACTACATCCGGCAGATCGAACTGTACCGCGCCCGTTGTCTCGAGGGGGTCAGCGACGAGTACATCCAAGGCGCCATCGATATCGCGCAACAGAACGCGACCGCCGACTCCCTCGCCGGGAACACGGCCGGGGCGAACGAGAACAACCTGGAACTGCAGCGCCTGCTCGCACTCAAGCGGGCGCGATGGGAATACCGCGATGGACTGATCGGGATCGACGAGGTGATGCGCCGGACGGTGTTCAACTCCATCTACGACCAGATCAACATGAACAGCTTCAACTTCATCAACGCCACGTTCGACAACCTGCTGCTGCGCTTCCCGACGGATGCGGAATTCAACGCGTCGTACACGATGGTGGACGGCAACTCGGCCGCCGTGCTGTTCACGCAGAGCGGACAGAACAAGAGCGACTACACGCACATCATCACCGGAACGCCCGAATTCTACGAAGGCATGGTGCGCTGGAGCTATCGCACGTTCATGGGCCGCGAGCCCACCACGTTCGAGACGTACACGGCGATGGCGGACTTCCAGAACAGCCACGACCTGCAGAAGGTGCAGCGCCGCATCCTGACGACGGACGAGTACGCGAACATCCAACCCTGAGCGAGATGGCCACCACGCAAGATCCCCACGCGCAGTTGGCAGTTGGCAGTGGCAGTCGGCAGTCGGCCCACGCCGCACTGCTGCCTACTGCGGCCGCCTACTGCCTGCTCCTGTTCGTCTCATGCGCCAAAGAGCCCATCTACGAGCTGAACGACGTCGGCATTCTTCCACCGAGCGCGAACAAGGACCAGCCGAAGACCAACGAACAGTACGTGGCGATCCTCCACGCGAACCTGTTCCAGAACGGATTGAGCGCGAACGAGCTCTATGGTATCGGCCAGTGCATCGAGAGCATCGGCGACAAGGAACTGGCGCGCGAGGTGATCATCAGCAACTTCATGAACAAGCCCGGTGTGATCCTGCCGAGCGATTCGGCCATGCGCGCCGACGTCGACGCGTTCACGGTGGAAACCTACCGACGCTTTCTGGTGCGTGACCCGAGCGAGGCCGAGAAGACCTGGTTCCGCAACTACATCGAAGCCGACCCGAACGTGACACCGGAGATCGTCTACT
>JAGODO010000311.1 GCA_017998165.1 Flavobacteriales bacterium
GTCGCACTGGACTACGGGAGCAAATGCGGCGTGCAGATGTTCTACGACATGGTCAACAGCACACAGACGATGATCCTGGGTTCTGTCGGGTTGGTGGGTGACCTGGCCGATCAGGCTTGGAGTACGGCGTGCCGGGAGAAGGAGGATATCGATCACGTGATGACCCGATAGCGCTCGCGCCCTTCAACGCTTCAGCGCGCGGAACAACGAGTCGAGCGCTGGCGATGGGACACCTGACGTTCCGATCGCTTTCGCACGCTCTTCAGCCGTCGTGATCCGGTCCTTTGTAAGCGGGTGTGAACTCAGGAAGGATGCGCCTTCGGGCATGTCTTCCGCCTCGCGTTCCAGCAGCTCGAGCAGCTTCACCATCCCCTGCGGATCCACGCCGCTCACATGCATGCGCCGGATACCGATGGTGTCCGCCTCGGTCTCCAGGTCCCGCGAGTAGCTCAGTCCCTTCAGCTCATCGCCCTTCTGGGCCACGGCACCGGTCAGTCCGCCCATATCACCGAGCAACAAAGACAGGAACAAACTACCCGACAGGTCGCGCGCCAACCCACGCGTGCTGTGCCGCTTCTCCACATGGGTCCCTTCGTGCGAGAGGAGCGCGGCCAGTTCGGCCGGCTCTTTCATTTTGTCGAGAATGCCCGTGTATACGACGATGTGGCCGCCGGGCATGGCGAAGGCGTTCACCTGCGCGTCCCTCACCAGATGGAGCCGCAGCTTGAACGTCGGGGCGATCACCAGTTCGTCAGCGAACGCCTGCAACGTAGCGCTTCGCGCTTCATCGATGTTGAGGTCGGCCTTCATCCCGTCGAACATCGGGTCGCCGAGCTTCACGTCCATCTCGGGAGGCAGCGCCATGGCCATGCGCTCGCTGAGGTAGGGCAGCAACCAGAAATAAGCCGCTGCGCACAGCGCGATGAAGCCGAGCGGCAGCGCGAACGGGAGCGTGAGCAGCCAGGGCACCCTGTTCTCCTTGCTCTTGTGGATGCGATGCGTCTTGAAGTGCGCGGTCCACGCCGCCACGGTCGAGGGATCCTTGATGATCAAGGTGTGTGGCGGAACCCCGTAAGAAATGCGCAGCGAGCCGGCGCTGATCTCCCATGTGAGCCCGGGCGCCCGCAGGTTCCATGTGTCCGTCCGATCGGCCAGGCGCACTTCTATGGCATCCGCCGACCGCCACTCCACGGTGGCCTCATGGGCGCGCGCGGCATCATCCCCGTAGTAGAGCGCGTGTACTGGTCCGTTCATCCGGGCGAAGGTCGGGACAGGTCCGGAACCGACCTATGGTCCGTTGGTTGCGAAGGGGCATTCTACCTTCCCCCCGATGCACCGCGCGCTCCTTCCCGCTCTTCTTCTCTTCTGTTCCGCGTCCGCGGCCGGTCAGGCAACGACCCCGATCGACACGGGCGCCATCGTCGCCAGGACCGATCAGTACATGATGCTGGTGGACCGCTCCCCCGTCATGGCGGCCTACGCGCGCATGACCGCGGACGGACCGGCCGAAACCGTACCCGCAGGCTCGATGATGCCGCCCGGTTGTGTGGAGTTCATCGAGCTTATCGGCGACTCGATGCGCCGCGTGGTGGGCGCGATCAGTTACAAGGCCCAAAGGCTGCACGAGGTGAAAGAGGCCACCTTCCACTACTTCGATCCGCAGCACAACACGGTGGCGGTGCGACATGAGTTGAAGTGGCTGGACAATCACTGCACCTTCAGCTACGCGGTGCGCAACGATTTCCAGTACTTCTACCCTCCGCGCAACACGCTGCTCGAGTACACCACGCTCACCGACGTGGAGGGCAACAACCTGGCACCGCTCAGTTGCACGTTCCCGGACCTCGAACGCTCCCGCGAGGTATACTACCACGTGGACATGTTCCTGCTGATGGAACGCATACGCATGCGCTGACCGGCCGTGGAGGACACTGGATCGCTGGTCAGGTTCCTCATCGTCCTGTTGTTCCTGGCCACGTGGGCGGTGATCATCGTGTACGGACTGGTGAGGCTCACCGGCTCCACGGTAGCCACATGGTGGCCCCTTTCGGCGGAATCGCTGCAGGCGACCGAGCGGAACTTCGAACTCTACACCCAAGTGGACCGCTGGGAACGCTGGCGCATCCGCCGACGCGTCAAGAGGATGATGGCTGAGAAGGAGTGGGTAGGCCGGGGGATCCAGGTGACGCGCGGCATGAAAGCGATGGTCTCCGCTTGTGCGGTGCAACTCATGTGGGGTTGGGAGGATGAGGAGCTGCTCTTCTTCCGGCGGGTGCTCATCTACCCGGACCGGTTCCGCACGCGGCTGAGTGACAAGGACCATGTCGGTGAGCTGAATCCCGGCTTCGGCGTGCTCGCGATCTCTTGGAAACACTTCACGGAAGGCTACCGGGAGGGCCGGGATGGCCGCAACCTCGGTTTGCACGAGATGGGCCATGCCCTCTGGGTGGGGATCCGCAGGGAAGGCCGGTACATGGCGGCTTGGGATCGCCAGCCCTGGCAGGACTGGCGGGCGTTGGCCGAGGAAGAGGCCGAACGCATCCGGCACGGCAAGGGTGGTCTCTTCCGAGCGTATGCGGGCACCGATCAGGCCGAGTTCTTCGCTGTGGCCGTGGAGTACTTCTTTGAGCAGCCGGTGCTCTTCCGCGAAAAGCTCCCGGAGCTGTACGCGTGCATGGTTCGCCTGCTCCGCCAAGACCCGGCGGCCCGTTCCGTCCAGAACCGCGAAGGACACTCACCTGCCTGAGCCACGAGGGGCTTCCGCAGGACACACCGGTTTCAAATGGAGAACCCCGCTCATCGCGGGGTTCTGTTCTTCCTGGTTGACCGATCAGGGCTTCCCTCGCAAGGCCTCGGGATGAACTTCTCGCCTGGTCGGTCAACGAAACAGCCCCGCCAAAGGCGGGGCTGTTCTCTCGTTGACCGACCAGGGCTCGAACCTGGACTCTTCTGAACCAAAATCAGACGTGTTGCCAGTTACACCATCGGTCATTCCACCTTTCCGGGGAAAAGCGCGGCGAAATTAGAAAGTTCCTGAACACGTTCGATCGGTTACCACGACCGGCAAGGGAGTTTGGGTACTTTCGCCGACCCTCGCCCGCGCGCGGGCATCCACCTTACCGCATGGACTTCAAGAAGTTGAATATCGCCACGGGCTGGCTCGTGTTCGTGGTGGCGACCTGGACCTTTGTGACCACGATCGAGCCGACGGCCAGCTTCTGGGATTGCGGTGAATTCCTGGCCACGGCCAACAAGCTGCAGGTGGGGCACCCGCCGGGGGCACCGCTCTTCATGATCCTGGGGCGCATAGCCAGTGCGTTCGTGAGCACGGAGAACGTTCCGGTGGCCATCAACATACTGAGCGCGTTGAGCGGCTCCTTCACCATCCTCTTCCTGTTCTGGAGCATCACGCATATGGCCAAAAAGCTGGCGACGCGTGATACGGACGAGCCGATGACCACGGGCCAGCTCATCGCGGTGCTGGGCAGCGGCATCGTGGGCTCCCTGGCCTACACCTGGAGCGATTCGTTCTGGTTCAGCGCGGTGGAGGCGGAGGTGTACTCCATGTCGTCCTTCTTCACGGCGATCACCTTCTGGACCATCCTGAAATGGGAGAGCGAGGCGCACGAGCCGCACAACACGCGCTGGCTCATCCTGATCTGCTATCTCCTGGGCCTGAGCATCGGCGTGCAGCTGCTGGGCCTGCTCTGCATCCCGGCCATCGCGTTGGTCTACTACTTCAAGAAGTTCAAGACCACCACGAAGGGCGTGGTGTACGCGTTGGTCATCAGCGCGCTGATCCTGGGCACCATCCAGTCGGTCATCATTCCGGGTGTCGCCAAGGTGGCCGGCTGGTTCGAGCTGCGTTTCGTGAACGACTTCGGCCTGCCGTTCAACACGGGCAACCTGGTCTACGGCGCGCTCGTGGTGGGCCTCACGGTATGGGGCCTGATGTGGACCCAGCGCAACGGCAAGGTGATCCTGAACACCATCATCCTCGGGGTGGCGGTGATCCTGTTCGGGTACAGCACCTACGCCATGACGGTGATCCGCAGCCTCGCCAATCCACCGATCGACGAGAACAACCCGGAGAACGTCTTCAACCTGGTGAGCTACCTGAACCGCGAGCAGTACGGTGACCGTCCCCTGCTGATGGGCCAGTTCTGGGACAGCGAGATGAGCGATGAGCGGGGCGATGGCTCCCCCGTATACACCGCCACCTACAAGGTGATGAAGGGCGGCCGCGTAGAGAAGCTTTTCTACGACGGTTGGAGCGCCGACCACTATGTGGAGGGCAAACCTGAACTGTCGATCAAGAACGAGTACATCATCACCGACGATCGCAAGGGTTCCGAGCCGATGTACGAGCCGCAGTTCACCATGCTCTTCCCACGCATGTACAGCAGCCAGGAGA